>PLBM01000058.1:0-12944 GCA_003134515.1 Acidimicrobiaceae bacterium
GCCGAAGGATGCACAAGGCAAGAGGAACGCACCAGCAAAACGATGTGCCTGGTTCTCTATCAGCTTGAATCTGTCAGCCTTCGCTAACAAACTCGGTGACACATGGGCGTGCAGGATGATATGACCGAGTTCGTGCGCTGCGTCAAAACGCCAACGAGACGATGTTCCCTTATCAGTACCGATAACAATAAATGGACGTTGTTGTCCGGGCACGAACTCCGAAAGGCTGTCCAACGTCTCCGCCCCAAGCGCGCCGCGAGCGACTATCGCCCCTTTGTTTTCAAGAAGAGAAACCATATTGGCAATTGGTGTGTCGCCTAAATTCCAATAAGCTCGCAAGGCTTCAGCTGCTTCTTCAATCTCATTGTCTGAGATCAGTAATGGATCTGCTGGTAACGACAGAACAGGAAAATCAGCCTCAGGAAGTTCGACAAACTCAGAGAGATAGTCAGTGATATCTTGCAACCACGCGAAGCGACTTTCCGCTCTCGTGCGTGCCCCCTTTGTTGCGGCGGCCATCGATCTGTAAAAAATGGTTCCTCGTTCGGTCTCCCGGAGGGGCAACATGAAGAATCGTTCAGGAAGATTCAGTGTTGAAGATATGCGTGACAAAACCTCTGGCCCAGGCGTTGCTTGGTCTCTTTCATACTGCGACATAGTTTGACGACTTACGCCGGCAAGATCTGACAGCGCAATCGCAGAAATGCCACGGGCTTCGCGGGCTTCGCGTAGACGACCTCCGACGAATCCTGGTGTACCACTCTTCATGCTGCCCAGTAACCAGCGCGAGAACGCCGGATATAACGAATCTTGGCCGCACCGCTCAAATCGTCGGGTTGGTGGCTCTCCACGATGTCAGGATACTTTTCGAAAAGACTGAACTTGTGCATGTAGCCCTCGAGCGATTCATCCGGAAACGCAATATAGGCCGAGCCCGGAAGGTGACTGAATTTTGCGCGCTCTTCAGGCGTGTCCCAATCGCTACGACTGTGAATTAAAATCGCGTATAGCGGCAACGGCTCACTCATGTCGACCGTACTGAACAACGTAGGAGTATTCGTTTGAGCGAGATCGATACGGTAATCAGACTTCCTCACCAACGCACCGGCGCGAGATACAGCGCTCGCCGTCAGAACAACTTGACCTCCGTGAATCTCAGTGTGATTCCAATTGCTTCCCTCAGCTCGCGCGATGCGGGCAGTCAATTGTGCGGACAATCCCGCTGCATCTCTTAGGTGGCCTTCAAGAACTCCGCGACGATAAAATGGTTCGACGTTTACTGCTTCAGTAGGAGCAAACTGGATTCGGCACTGTTCTTTACTTATTTGGTAGGAAGAGAACACTGATCCCAAAATTCTGCGTTGAAACTCTTCGGGCATCTGAGCGGAAAAGACCTGCTCTAGTTCGTCGTTAGTCATCAAGTCAACTCCCTATGCTTTACCTGACAAGGTATGCTTGTCCATTAATGTAGACTTTTTGACTTGATTTGTCAAGTATAGAGGCCTATTGTGCTGGAATGATGGCAAGGACTCGGGGGACCAATGGGTGATGCAGACAACCAGGTAACTGTTGAGCCCGAAATTAGGCAAATCGCCGCAGCGCTCGCTGCCATCAATCCGGAGAGGCGCCGAACCAGACGTGACATCCTGTCTAGTGCTGCCATTGATGTACTTGCCGTTCGTGGTCCACTATCGGCAGGTGCCCTAATCGGAGCGCTTCGATCAGACTTTCGTACCCTTGCGCTTACTGAGCCCGAACTTGACGAGGCACTTTTGGAAGCCAAAGAAGCGCGCCTGATCGAGTCTTTAGGTGGACCCGGCGGTGAAATTCGGTGGAAGGCCACGCCGGGTGCTGAAGAAGAGTCCAGAGAAGATCACGACTCGGCAGAGAGAGTTGTCGAGAGATTCAAACTCCAGGTTATGGCGCACATCGACGCCTTGGGTGTGGAGATCAGGCCGGAACAACGCGAGACCGCCCACTTCCGGCTCATGAGAGTCCTCGCGGCAGGATGCGCGAGGGTCGTAGATGGTCATAGCCAGAGGGTCGCCTTTCTCAGACCCGTTGCTTTCGACTTGGATTCTGTTCGCTCCGCCACGGCACAGATCAGTCCGAAGTCGCTTCGGGAGGCTCTTGACGAATTAGTTGTGGCCGCAGTAGACCCTGACGACCCCTTCGGGAATGAGATGGTGCATCTCCTCGTCGTGGCGAGCGTTCTTATTTGTTTCATGAAGAAGATTGATCTAGGGGCCGCGCCGACCTTGGCGGGCACGCAGCTTCTGCTCGACACGCAGGTATTAGTTCACCTCATCGACGAAAGTACAGATGAGCAGCGCGTCGTCCGGCGTCTCATTGAGTTCTCCCTAACATTGGGCGCCGAGATCGTTGTCGCCGAACACAGTCTTGAGGAGTGGGGGCGTCTTTGGAGCGCGGCAGAGCAGGAAAACCCGGCGATTTTGGATACGCATGATCCAATGGGGGCCGCGGCCCGACTGCCAACCGATAATCCATTTATCTCGCAGTTCCTCCGAGCTCGAGAAAAGAATTCAAACCTTAAATGGGACACATACCTTCGCAATCGCCAGGGAATTCGTTCACTCTTAACAAACCTAGGTGTCAAGGTTCGGCCAAACGGAAATGACCGAGTGGAAGACAAGAAGTTCGCTGCGCAGATGCGATCGGCGATGGGTGAAATGCAACGGGGAACCCAACGTCATAGGAGCGATGCTGGAATCGCCTCTGACGCCGAATCAGCGGCAATGGTTGCCAGATGGCGCAGCAAGTACGACGCACCTCCTTGTCATGCGTACTTTGTGGGCACCGACAGTCTGATTGGACGGGCATACCGCGATGTCGCACCGACTGACGACTCGCCATTGGCGGTTCGACCCATATCTTGGCTGATGTACACGGCTTGTCTAACGGGAGACCAGGCGGACGTTGCAGAGATGGCAGAGGTCGTGAGTAGTGCCGCGGTTCGGGAAGGGTTCTTTGGAGTAGCAACCGGATACACCCTGGAAGAAGTCCTCAAGATGTCCGAAATCCTGAGGGAGGACCACTCCACGATGAGTCTTGAGGACAGCAGAGACGCCCTTCAGCTCAATATCAATGACCTGTTCAAAGAAATGCAGAACGCGAGCGCCGATCAGCGGGCGATCGCGGCAGCGGCAGAAGTGATGCGAAAGCGCAATGCGAGAAGAAATGAACGAGCCAGAAAGGCCACTCAAGACGCTTCAGACATTAAATCTATAAGTGACGCCAAAGTTGCTCAGGCTGCCCAAGACGTCGCACGCGTGGAAAACGCAAGGGCAACCGTCGAGGGGAAGTTGACAGAGTCGGAGAGGCACAACCGACGGCTCAAGCGGATAATGAGAGCCGCTTTCATCGGTGTCATACTGCTGTCAATAGTGGTTGGACTCGTTTTAACGCGTGTCATTTCCGGAATAGGAATCGCGGTCGCATTACTCTCTCTCATCTACTTCTTCATGAAGGCTAGGAGCTACGCAGATTCTGACGGAGTGGAATCAAAAAAGATCGTTAGAGGGGCCATCACCGAGATCATCTTGCTAGCGATTGCTGCGCTAGTAAAGTTCTGATCCGACTGGAGTCGCCTCAAATCGCTGTAAGCATCTCGGGCCTCCTATCATCGCCATATGTCCAAAGCGTTGTCTCGAAACGAAATTCGATCACGGGCGACAAAATTTGCATACGACTGGCACGATGAGACTCGTGAGCGAGCCGAAGCACAGACATTTTGGAATGAGTTTCTAGAAATCTTCGGTGTCAATCGCCGTCAAGTGGCGATTTTCGAGCGACGGGCCAAACGACTCACAACGGGCCACGATGGCAATGTCGACTTGTTTTGGCCTGGTGTATTAGTAGCCGAACATAAAAGTGCGGGAAAAGATCTTGCAGCGGCCGAGGATCAGGCATTCGATTATCTCTATGACCGCGAGTCCATTAGTCAAAATCAGTTACCACGGTTCGTCATCACTTCTGACTTTGCACATATCCGGATTGTTGAACTTGGTAACAATGCAGAGGCAGTCACCATTGATACCCTTGATTTGCCAAAGGAGATCGATCGTTTTCTCTTCATTGCCGGTTACGAAATTCGCCCGCACGCTGTAGAGGCGGAAGCCAACATCAAGGCTGCTCAGTTAATGGGTCGGTTGTACGAAGAGATCTCGGTGAACGGTTACGACGGGCACGATGCATCCGTGCTATTGACTCGGCTGCTATTTCTCCTATTTGGTGACGACACCGGGATGTGGAATCGGGATCTCTTCTACTTCTTCCTGGACGAACGCACAAGTGAAGATGGTTCAGATCTTGGGCCCCAATTAAGCCTTTTGTTTCAGACGTTGAATCAGCCAGTCGAACGACGATCGGCAGCACTTGACGAATCGCTCGTCCCATTTCCCTTCGTCAATGGCGGCCTCTTTACTGACCGCATCGACATCCCGGTTTTCAATCAATCGATGCGCGAAGAATTGCTTGCTTGCTGTCACTTCGATTGGGGCCAAATTTCTCCCGCGGTATTTGGGAGTCTCTTCCAAAGTATCAAGAGCAAGGAAGCCCGACGCGAACTCGGGGAGCACTACACGACCGAAGAGAACATTCTTCGAGTAATTGAGCCACTATTTTTGTCCGATCTTCGTTCCGAATTTATGTTGGCGCACTCCGATATCAAGAAACTTGATCGTCTGCGAAATCGATTGGGTGAACTTAGATTCTTCGATCCAGCAATGGGTTGTGGAAACTTCGTCATTGTCGCCTATCGGGAGCTTCGACGTCTCGAACTTCAGATAATGAAGCGATTGCGTGAATTGACTGGGCAGAATCAACTGAGTCTTGATCCCACGCTGGGCCTTAAAGTCTCAATGGAGCACTTTGGCGGAATCGAAATCGAGGAATGGCCTGCGCGAATTGCTGAAACGGCGATGTTTCTGGTCGACCACCAGTGCAACGCAGAATTGGCCGCAGAGTTTGGGCAAGCGCCCGAACGATTGCCCATAGAAATTTCAGCAAGATTCATTATCGCAAACGCTCTTCGGTATGACTGGTCAAAGATATTTCCTCCGGGGAACAATGTCTACGTATTTGGGAACCCCCCTTTTGTAGGTAGTACCTGGCTTACCGAGGGTCAACGGAAAGATCAACATGATGTGTGGAACGGTATTCGTGGGAGCGGAACTCTTGATTTCGTCGCGAATTGGTATCTGCTTGCGGCCAAGTACATCGACAAAACACAGGCCGGGGCGGCTTTCGTTTCAACAAACTCCATCACGCAGGGCGAACAACCGCAAACTTTGTGGGGTCCTGGTGGACTCGCTGACTATGGTTCGCAGATCACTTTTGCGCATCGTACGTTTTCTTGGTCGTCAGAGGCGCCGGGTCAGGCGGCCGTGCATTGCGTCATAATTGGCATCGCAAATAATGACGTCCCTGTAACGAAGAGGCTCTGGGAGTATCCGGACATAAAGAGCGATGGAATCCTTCGAAACGTACGAACCATAAATGCTTATCTTCTGAACGCCCCCCTCGTAATCATCTCGTCTCGACGGAGTCCCCTCGCAGATGGCTCATCCGAGATGATCAATGGCTCCAAGCCAACCGACGGTGGATACTTGAGCAACATAAGCAGCGCGGAAGCTAAGCACATTCGTGATACGGACGCTGTCGCAACTAAGTACTTACGACGAATAGTTGGTTCTCAGGAACTAATCCACGGAATCGAGCGATGGTGCCTTTGGTTAATTGACGTCGAGCCCTCTGAAATTCGACTCTCACCAAATCTTGAGCGCCGAGTTCAGTCCGTAAAGATGATGCGCGAAGAAAGTAGAGACGCGTCAACGCGACGCGACGCGTCAACTCCGTATCTATTTCAAAAGATTCGCCAACCCTCTTCCCGATATCTCGCTATTCCGAGGATCAGTTCTTCTTCGCGCCGATATGTTCCACTCGCGCTCGTTGAACACGACGTCATTTGCACGGACCTCATTCAAACGGTGCCCGACGCCACAAGTTTTGACTTTGGCATGTTGAGCTCATCCGTCTTCAACAATTGGATATCTGCGGTATCGGGTCGATTAAAGAGCGACTTTCGAATTTCCGCGGAGATCACGTATAACAATTTCCCGTGGCCGAAAGTCGATGACCCGATTCGACAACGAATAGTGAAAAGCGCCAATAGCGTCCTGGAGGTTCGGGCTCAGTTTCCGCACTCAACTCTTGCCGCGCTGTATTCGACAACGTCCATGCCGGTTGCTCTTGTGGAAGCGCACCGCCAGCTCGATCAGCAGGTGCTCAAAGCGTTCAAACTCAGGTCGGATGCCACACCAGAACGGATTCTCGAAGAACTTTTCACGCGCTACGCGGCACTCAGTGGCTCGCAATTAGTGTTTGAAATTTGAGTGGTAATCGCAATAAATGCGCGCAGCAATTTCAAAACGACTCGTGTACGACACAGACTCATCGCAAATCCGAGTTTTGTTCATATCGGAGGGAATCGAATCTCGAGCCATCCAGCATCCATCGCGGTAACTCCCTTTAGTGAGAGTTCTGTTCGCGCGGATTAGAGAGCATCCACTTTCCACACCGATCCGTTGCCTTCACTGCACCATTGTCTGCAGTAACTCGAACCCAGTTCTCATCTATGGACGCAACTGGATTCAGTTCGCCCCTTAGTTTCATCCAACCACTGATGAATTAGGCGTGTTCTCGACCTTGCGGAAAATGGATTTGATTTTCCCGACTGTGCCAAGAATGATTTGCCATTTTGCTCGTCTAATGTCCAAATACAGTTGCCATTGTCAAAGATGACTTGCCCCCTACAGTTAGATTTCGCGCGCCTCGGCGACGTTGTCGAAACGAGCGAACTCGCCACGCCAAGTCAGGTGCGCGGTGCGTGTGGGGCCGTTGCGGTTCTTGCCCACAATGATCTCGGCGTCGGCCTTCATGTCATTGGACACGTCGCCGTAGATCTCGGGCCGGTACAAGAACAGCACGACGTCGGCGTCTTGTTCCAGCGAGCCCGACTCACGAAGGTCCGACATCATGGGGCGCTTGTCGGCGCGCTCCTCGAGCTTTCTCGAGAGCTGCGACAGTGCCACCACGGGACACTCGAGTTCGCGCGCCAGGATCTTTAACGACCGGCTCATCTCGGAGACCTCGACCTGGCGATTCTCGGCGCGGCCGCGCGAACTCATCAGTTGCAAATAGTCGATGATGACCACGCCGAGATCACCGTTTTGCTGCTTGATGCGCCGGGCCCGGGCCCGCACGTCCATGATGGTCAACGCCGGGTTGTCGTCGATGAAGACCTTCGCCGACTGCAAGTAGCCAAACGCCTCGTGGGCCCGGTTCCAGTCGGCTTCGCTGAGGTCGCCGGTACGCAGTTTCGACGAGTCGATGCGCGCGGTTGAGGCGAGAATGCGCTCGGCCAACTCTTGACGGCTCATCTCCAGGGAGAAGAAGAGCGCCGGGCGGTTCACCACCGCGCCGACGTGAATCAAGATGCCTAGCGCGAAGGCCGTTTTTCCGGTGGCCGGTCGGGCGCCCACGATAGTCATCGAACTGGGTTGGAGACCCTGGAGAATGACGTCGAGCGACCGGTAACCAGTTTCCAGACCGTTCAACTGGCCTCGGGTCTCGCCGCGCTGCTCGAGAATGTCGGCCTCGTTTAACAGCAGTCGCTGCAGCGGCGAGACCGAGTCCGCGCGCCGGTCGTCGCCGATCGCGTTGATCTTGCGCTCCGCCTCGTCGATGAGACCGATGACGTCGTCGGTGGCGACGTACGCGTCATCCACGATCTCCCCGGCCACCGAAATCAGTCGGCGCTGTTGGGCCTTTTCTCGAACCAGTTCGGCGTAGTGCTGCGCGTTCGCGGCTGACGGTGTGTTGATCTGCAACGACGACAGAACGGCCAACTCGATGGCGACCGCGCCGCGCTCTTGAAGCTTCGCCTGCACCGTCACGTAGTCCACCGGTTCGCCGGCGTGGGCCAGCGCGATGATCGCGCTAAAGATCTGCCCGTGCAGGGGTCGATAGAAATCTTCGGCCTGCACGTTCTCGTACGCGATGCTCACGGCGTCCTGGGACAACAGCATCGCCCCAATGAGTGACTCTTCCGCTTCGATGACACTCGGTGGTACGCGCCCACCCGTGACCTGGCGAGGACGCTCAACGTCGATCTGTGTCATGAGACCTCAACGGTTGCCGATAATGGTTGTGTGTCGCAAGAACAACAACGTGGGGATAAGTCTGTGGTTAACTTCTCCATGTTTTCATCATCGCAAAGGGTTGTGACAGTACCTCGCCGGGGCTTAGAGCCCCGGCGAGGTACGAGTTATGGGTAGCGGCGTTACTTCGCCACGACCTCGACATTCACGACTGCCGTGACGCCCTCAAAGAGGGTTACCGTCGCGCTGGCGCTGCCGACCTCTTTGAGGTGTTCGGCCAAGACGACGGCGTGGCGATCGAGCGAAATGCCCGTAGCGCTGCGGATCGCGTTCACGACGTCCGTCTCGCCGATCGATCCAAAGAGTCGGCCGTTGGCCCCGGCACGCGCCGCGATGGTAAACGCCGTCTGCTCAATGATCACCCGCTGAGCCTCGGCGGCTTCGCGACTTTTGGCGTCTTGTACGTCACGGGCCTTGCGCATCGAGGACGCTTGGACCTCGGTGGAAGAACTAGCAACGAGGGCCGCGCCCGTGGGCAGTAGAAAGTTACGGGCGTAGCCCGACTTCACGACGACAATGTCACCGCGGCGACCGAGGCCACGAACGTCGCTACGGAGCAGCACTTTCATTCGCCGACCGCCTCAACCGATTCGGTCTCGAAAACCTCGGCGGCCACACTCGCGTCCTCGAGCACCACTGGGGCAGGCTCGAACGCGGGGACGTTGACCGGGGTCTCGACACTGTCGCGAGACGGGCGCGGAGTGCGCGGGCCTCGATCGTCACGGCCCTCTCGACCGTCACGACCGTCACGACCGCGTCCACCACGTCGTTCGGTGACGGTGCGCTGCGTGTAGGGCAGGAGCGCCAACTCACGCGCGGTCTTGATCGCGTCACTGACGTCACGCTGGTGTTGCTGACAGTTGCCCGAGACCTTACGTCCACGAATCTTGCCCCGGTCCGAGATGTACTTGCGCAGTTGCGCCAAGTCCTTGTAGTCGACCCGATCGACGCCGTGCTGGCAGAACGAGCAGGGCTTCTTCTTCGCGCCACGGCGAATGTCAATTTTCGGCGCGCGTTTGGGCGGCTTGGGATTATTAATACGTGGCATTAGAAAGGCTCCTCATCGAAGGCGCTGGTACTGGGCTCGTTGGTTCGCGCCGCGGGACGGTCGTTGGACTGAAAGTTGGAGCCTTCGGCGCGCGGGGTCCGGGTGACGACCGCGGTGGCGAAGCGAAGCGACGGGGCGATCTCGTCAGCGTTGATCTCGACGGCGGACCGCTTGTCGCCGTTCTCGGTCTCCCAGCTGCGCTGCTCGAGCCGTCCCGACACGATGACGCGAGTGCCCTTGGTGAGCGAATTCGCGGCGTTCTCGGCCATCGAGCCGTAGCCCGAGACATCGAAGTACGACACACGCTCTTCCCACTCTTGGGTCTGGCGGTTCTGCCAACGGCGATTGACGGCAATCGAGATCCGCACGGCCGCCTGGCCGCTGTTCAAGAACTTCAGCTCGGGGTCGCGGGTGATGTTCCCCACGACGGTGATGGTGTTATCAGCCATAGCTTCTCCTTAGTAGTAGGCGTCCAAACCTACGCTTGAGCCGTGACACGGCTGGCGCTGGCTCGCACGTGGCGACGCAGAATCTTGAAACGAAGGACCTCGTCGGAGAGCGTCAAAATACGGTCAAGTTCATCGACCGTCACCGATTCACCGCTGAACTCCACTAACACGTAGTAACCCTCTTTACGCTTATTGACTTCGTACGCCAACGGGCGCTTGCCCCAACGGTCGATAGTTCCTGGAGTTCCACCATTGGTACGAATGGTTTCGAGCGCTCGGTCCAGCGCGATTTGGATGGCTTGCGCGTCGACGGAAGTGTCGAACACGATCATCGTTTCATAGGGCCTCATGGCCGGTTTCCTTTCCCTCTGGTCCGGACTGGCCGGGCTCTGCGGAAAACAGAGCAGGGTGTGTTTGGTACGTCCCCACAGTTGTGAGGTAGAGAAGTCTACTGCCTGGGCCGAAAGTTGACTAACTGAGTAAGTCGTCGGGATTGGCGTAGGCCTCGTCGGGTCCGGGAAACTCCCCTTTTCGAACGTCACTGGCGAAATGGCGCAGCGCCTCGGTGATGACGGGACCCAGGTTGGCGTATTGGCGCACGAACTTCGCCGGCGTGCCCCGGCTCAGGCCGAGCAGATCGTGAAAGACCAGGACCTGGCCGTCGGTGTCGGGCCCAGCGCCAATGCCGATCGTAGGGATCTCTAAGGCCTCGGTCATTCGCGTGCCCACCACGCTCGGCACTCCTTCGAGCACGACGGCAAACACGCCCTCGTCTTGGAGAACCTTGGCGTCGAGGTGAAGCTGCTGAGCGGCCTCGCGCGTCTTAGCCTGCACCTTGAAGCCGCCCATGACCATCACGCTTTGGGGGGTGAGACCAAGGTGGCCCATTACCGGAATCTCGGCGTCGAGAATTGCGCGCACGACCTCGCGACGCACTCGACCGCCCTCGAGTTTCACGCTGTCGGCGCCACTGCGAATCAGGGCAGCCGCGTTACGTACACTCTCGGCGACGCTCAAGTGATAGCTCAGCCACGGCATGTCGGCCACCACGTGCACCTCGGGCTTCGCGGCCGCCACGGCGCGCACGTGATGACACATCTCTTCGACGCTGACGTGCAACGTATCTTGGTGACCGAGTACCACGTTCGCGAGCGAGTCGCCGACCAGAATCAGGTCAACGCCCGCGGCGCTGGCGAAACGCGCGCCGGGCTCGTCGTAGGCCGTCACCATCACGAGCGGCGTCGCGCCGTTTCGACGTTTACGTCCACGCAGTACCGGCGCGGTCAGCTTCATTCGCCGACTTTCTTCGCGAAGGAAACACCGCGTCGAGCCGGGCGCGCGCCGGCGCTCCACTTACGAGCGAGGTGGTGAAATGAACACGCGACACAGACTTCCACCGCGTAGCACTGCACCGGATCCTCACGACGCTCTAGCTTCAACAAGTCCGCGCGCGACGTGGGACACGTGCCGCCGGCGGGAAGTCGTGCGCCAAAGACGTAGGTCACCTCGACGAGTTCGCCCTCACTACAGACCGGGCAGGTCTCGCCCGATTTGCGCCCGATGTTGCGCGCCGCGCGCAATAGTTCGGGGTGCGCGTCGCAAACGTCCTCGTAACGGAGCTGTCCCGTGGTCAATTTGGCGAGCAGTGCGTGACGCACCAAACCGAACTCAACTACGGCCCCGTTGGCCGTGCTCGTACGGAATCGCTTATCCATTAGGGGTGACCTTACCGCCGTTTAAATCACTGGCGTGGTAGGGACCGTCTCGTTCGATATATCGATATGATATGCTCTACCGCGTGTTAGACATCGCCATTCTCGGCCTCCTCATGGACCGGGACCACCACGGTTACGAGATTCGTTCACAGTTACGTGACCGACTCGGCGTATGGGCAAATGTCTCCTTCGGTTCGATCTACCCCGCGCTCGCTCGCCTCGAGCGCCGCGGATTCGTCGAGGCCGTGGCACCGGTGGCGCCGCGTGGCGCCCCACTTTCCACCGGTTCGCTCTCGGGCGAACGCGCGTCGCTTCGATCCCTGCGCACCACCTCGGGCCTGGGACGGCGCGGACGAAAGGTCTATCGCATCACCGATCGTGGCCGCCAAGAGTTCGTGACGCTGCTCGCGGATCCCGCCACGTTGGACGACAGCAAGAATTTCTCGCTGCGCATGGCGCTGGCCCAGTACCTCACGCCGAGCCTTCGCGTTCGCCTCCTCGAGCGCCGCCGAACCGATCTGGTGGAGCGTCTGGCCGAGGTTCGCGCCGGTTCGCACAACGAAGAACTCGATAACTACGCGCGCGGCGTCATGGAGCACGCCGCCCAAGGAGTCGAATTGGACCTCACCTGGATTGACAGCCTGTTGTCCAGAGAACGTAGTGAGACAAAGACCTTCGCTGACGAAGCGAAGTAGGAAAGGAGCGCCATGAGAAAGATTCGCGTGGCTATAGCGGGCGTGGGGAACTGCGCCAGTTCCCTCATACAGGGCGTGACGTACTACCGCGACGCAAAGGTCGGCGACCACGTGCCGGGTCTGATGCACGTCGAGCTCGGTGGCTATCACGTCAGCGACCTGGAGTTCGTCGCCGCCTTTGACGTGGACGCGTCCAAGGTCGGCAGCGATCTCGGCAAAGCGATCGACGGTGGCCAGAACAACACTCTTAAGTTCGCCGACGTTCCCCCACTGGGCGTGACCGTCCAACGCGGTCCGACCCTCGACGGGCTGAACAAGTACTACCGCGCGGCCATCGAAGAGTCACCCTTAGAGGCCGTCGACGTCACCCAGGCGCTACGTGACGCAAGGGCCGAAGTGCTCATCGCGTACCTGCCGGTCGGCTCAGAAAAGGCCCAGAAATTCTACGCCCAGGCCGCGATTGACGCGGGCGTCGCCTTCGTGAACGCCATACCCGTGTTCATCGCGTCGGACCCGGTGTGGGCCAAAAAGTTCACCGACGCCAACTTGCCCATTATCGGCGACGACATCAAGAGCCAGGTCGGTGCCACGATCGTGCACCGCGTGCTGACTCGCCTGTTCGAAGACCGCGGTCTCACCCTCGATCACACCTACCAACTCAACGTCGGCGGGAATATGGACTTTAAGAACATGCTCGACCGCGACCGTTTACTGTCGAAGAAAGTCTCTAAGACCCAGGCCGTCACGTCGCAGTTGGAACTGAACAACATGGATCCCGACGACGTGCACATCGGTCC
>PLBM01000058.1:12999-36970 GCA_003134515.1 Acidimicrobiaceae bacterium
GAAGTCTGGGACTCGCCCAACTCCGCCGGGGTCATCATCGACGCCGTGCGCTGTGCCAAAGTGGCGCTGGATCGCGGCATTGGCGGACCACTCATTGGCCCCTCGGCCTACTTCATGAAGTCGCCACCGGTGCAGTTCCACGACGACGAGGCCCACGACATGGTCGAAGCCTTCGCCGACGCGGGCGCCGAGAATCCGGTGTGGCCGTAAGCCTCAAACTCCCAGAAAAGGCCCCGCTCGGCGGGTGCTTTTCTATTTACTTCGCCTGACTCTCCCACCACGCGCGCAGTCGCGTCGCGGCCTGCTCGGGGGTGATCTCACCCTCGTCGAGACGAATCTCCATGAGAAAGTCGAGCGCTTGACCCACCGCTTTGCTGGGTGCGATGTCGAGCAGCGCCATCACGGCCACCCCGTCAAGGGCGGGACGCAGTCGGCTCAAGTCCTCTTGCTCACGCAACACCGCGATCCGCTCTTCAAGTTCGTCCATGCGCAGGGCGAGGGCGGCCGATTTCCGGGCGTTGCGCGTGGTGCAGTCACACCGGGTGAGTTCGTTCAACTCTTCGAGCAAGGGACCGGCGTCGCGCACGTACCGGCGCACCGCCTTGTCGCTCCAGCCCAACTGGTAGGTGTGAAATCGCAGGTGCAGTTCGACCAAGGCGGCCACGTCGTCGATGACGTCTTGGGCGTACTTCAAGGCCGCCATGCGCTGGCGGGTGATTTTGGCCCCCACCACGTCGTGGAATCGAAAGGTCACGCCCTCGTCGCTGATCGCACGCGTGGCGGGCTTGCCAATGTCGTGAAACAGTGCACTCAAACGAAGGACCAGGGCCGGTGAGGTCTTATCGACGACGGCCCAGGTGTGTTTCAGCACGTCCTTGTGCTGGTGAATCGGGTCCTGTTCGAGTTGCAACGTGGGCAGTTCCGGAAGGAAATACCGCGCGAGCCCCGTACGCACGATGAAGTCGAGGCCGATCGAGGGCCGTGCGGTCATCATCAAGAGGTCGAGCTCACTGCGGACACGTTCGGGCGAGACCTTGGCCAACTGCTCGGCCATTGTCACGCAGGCCGCCTCGAGCGCGGGGTCGATCGTTAAATCGAAGCGCGCGGCGAAGCGCGCGGCGCGCAGCATGCGCAACGGATCGTCACGAAAGAGCGTTTCGGGATCGATCGGCGTGCGCAACACTCGATCGTGCAGGTCGCGAAAGCCGTGGTAGTAGTCAAAGAGCGTCTGTACGTCGGTCGTCTCGGCGTTGAGCGCGATGACGTCCAGGGCCAGGGCGTTCATCGTGAANNTCGCCCCACTCCACGGCGGGCTTGCGCGAGTGGTCGACGTACGATTCTGAGCGAAACGTGGTGACCTCCACCTTGACGCCGCTCTCGCGCAAGTTGCCCCCGAGTGTCCCAAAGGCCCTCCCCTGCTGCCATAGCGCACTGCAGAGCGGCTTCATAAGACGTTCAATATCGTCCGGGCGGGCGTTCGTGGTGAAGTCGATCTCGACGTCGTCGCGACGTGGTTCGCCGAGTAACGCGTCGCGCACTGAGCCGCCCACGGCGTAGAGGGAGAAGCCCGCCTCGGCGAAGGCGTGCGAGAGCGGGCGCGATAAGTGCGCGAGTTCGCTTAGTCGATCGTGGGCGTACGCAATTGAAGTCACTTCGAATGAAGGGTAGTGGGCGTCCGAAGTAACGGCTTCACGAAGGTAGCCTGTTACTGCATGTCGCACCGATTTACGACCTGGGGGCGGGCGCTCAGCGTCGTACTCCTCAGTTTCGCAACGGTGACGTGGCCCTCGGCCGCGCACGCTGACACGACGCCCCAGTTCACGTTGGTTCACCAAAACGCGCTCACCACTCTCTCCTCTCAGGGAACCTCGCACTTCACGACCACTGTGCGCCTTTCGCCGTTGAGCGCCCCCGCGAGCGCGGACGTCACGATCTACCCATCGCTCGTGGGACGTGCCCAGCTCGCCCCCATCGTGAACGGCGCCGGCACGAGCGCGAAGCCCCTCTCCTCGACCGGGGAGTTCACCCTACGATGCCTGCGTCACGGGCTGGCGACCTTCAGCGTCGCCATCTACACCCGCGCTCCCACGTCGAAGCGCACGTGTTCGGGCGTAAGGCCCCGGCTTCATCTGAGCTGTCCCCGAGCAAGGTGCGACGGCGTCTATCCGCTGCGCTTCGTCGTAACTTTCGCGGGCACCTCGCTCACCAAGTGGTCGCTGCTCGCGGTGCAAACGTCTTCCGTCGCCCAACCGCTCGGCGTCGCGCTGCTCGAGACACTCTCCCCGTCGGCGCTCGCGCATCCGAAACGTTCACTCGGCGTATTGAACACGATTGGCCACTTCGCCGCCGCCCCACTCACCCTCAGCGCCGACTACGAAGCCCTGTCGGCGATGGAATTGAGCCCGACGCAGAGCTCGAATTGGCGCGCGGCCCTCGAACGGGCCGTCGCCAGTCCCCTGCACCGGGTCGTGGCCGCCCCGCCCAGGGCCATTGACTTTGCGGGCCTCGTCGCCAACGGCCTCACGACCCAAGTCCCCCAGCAACTCACACTGTCGGGCAATCTCTTAACGTCACTGACGGGACGCTACGCGGACGGGCCGGTCTTGTTGAGTGGGAGCCAGTCACCGGCGAGTCTGCTCGCGCTCGCCGGGGCCGGTGTGAGTGATGTCGTACTTCCCGAAAGCGACCTCACCGTATTGCCCTCTAACACCCTGACCTGGGGGGCGCCGTTTCACGTCGAGGGCGCGGGGAGCTTGAACGCGCTCAGCAGCGACGCACCACTGTCCGATCTCGTCAGTGACCCCTCCATCGAACCGGGGCGCCGCGCCGCCTTGACGCTGGCGACTCTCGCCTTTATGCACTTCGAAGAGCCCTACGCACCCGCGAGTCGAACGGTCGTCATCGAGGCCCCGGTGGGTTCAACGTCCAAGGCTTTCGTCAGCGATCTGCTGAACGGGCTTCGCCACGACCCCTTTAGCCGACTCACCACGCTCGCCCCGTCGTTTAACTCCTCGCTTATCGCCACGAACGGGGCGCCCAGTGTTCGTACGCTGACGACATCGGCGGTGTCCACCTGGTCGACGCACAATGTGAGTTCGTTACTGACGTTGATCGGAGCCGTCAACTCCTACGCCCAGGGCGTCAAGTCCGGTCACGTCGCCACCGAGTTACGCGTCGCGGTCGCGCGCACCGAGATTCTCGCCGCCGCCACCCAACGCCAGAGCGCGATAAACACCGCCAACGATCTACTGAACGCGCAGCTGGCCCAGTTCTCCATCGACACCAGCGCCGTCACCCTCGCGGGTCCCGGTACTTCGCTACCCGTCACCGTCAACTCGCGCGCGCCCTACCGAGTCGCGGCGGTAATTCATCTGGTGACCGACCGGCTGTCGTTTCCCAACGGCGCCGCGGTGCCCATCACGCTGAGCTCACCCACCCAGTCGATACGCGCGCCCACCGCCAACCCTCAGGGAAGTTCGTTGACCCTACAGATCGTGCTCACGACGCCCAACGATCAGGTGGTGCTCGCACGCAGCGCCGTGCAGGTGCGCATCGCGGGAACCTCGGTGGTCGGGTATCTCTTGACGTTCGCGGCACTTTTCGTGCTGGCGCTGTGGTGGTGGCGCACCAATCGACGCCGGCCCCAGGGACGTCACGCCCGATGAGCGTGGACTCAACTCACTCATCGCGCGTCGTCGCCATGGCCAGTGGCACGCTGGTCTCACGCGTCACGGGACTGCTTCGCGTCTTGGTCCTGGCGTGGGTTCTCGGCTTTACCCCGATCTCGGACGCCTTTAACCTCGCGAACACCGTGCCCAACATGCTGTTCGATCTGGTGCTCGGTGGGGTCTTGACGGCGACATTCATTCCCGTCTTTGTCGAACGTCTCGCCCTCGACGGCGAGCGGCGAGCGTGGAAATCGATCTCCAGCGTCGTCACCGGATCGCTCGTCGTGCTCTTGGGTGCGTCGGTGGTGTCGTGGTTCTGCGCACCGTGGATCATCGACGGCTTCACGTTTCTCCAACACTCGTCCTCAGCGCACTCGGCAGTGGTCCTCGTCCAACAGCGCGTCGTCGCCACCGAATTTTTACGTTGGTTCGTGCCCCAGATTTTCTTCTACGGGGTCATCGCGATCGCGACCGCGCTGCTCAACATCCGCCACCGATTCGCCGTGGCGACTTGGGTGCCGATCGCCAACAACGTGGTCTGCATGGGCGTACTGGTGTGGTTCCACCTCGTGGACCCGACGCCCGTACTCTCTTCGCTCGGCGGCTCACGCGATCTGGTGTGGTTGGGACTCGGCACGACACTGGGCGTCGCGGTGCAGTTCCTTTGCCTCGTACCCTCGCTGGCGCGCAGCGATCTGTGGCGTCTCAGCTTTCGACTCGACCTCAAAGATCCGGCGGTTCGAGCCGTGGCCCGACTCGGGAGCTGGACGTTGGCGGTGGTGCTCACGAACCAACTCTCGCTCTTCGTGGTGCTGGCCTTCGCCTTTGGCATCGGCGGCAACGGTCCGGTCAGCGCGTACACCTACGGCTTCTCGTTCATGCTGATGCCCTACGCCGTCGTGGTGGTTTCGGTGCTCGGCGCCGTGACGCCCCAACTCGCGCGTTTAGCGACCGCCCAGGACTTCGCGGGGCTGAGCGAACGACTGCGCTTCGCGCTGCGCCAATCGCTCGTGATCATCGTGCCCTGCTCGGTCGTGCTCATCGTCCTCTCGCAACCCCTGGCCGGCATACTGTTGCACCACGTCAACGCCGACCACCGGCTCTCGGTCGGCACCGTGCTGGCGGTACTGGCGGCGGGCCTGCCGGGATTCACCGTCTTTCAATTAGCCGTGCGCGGACTCCAGGCGATGCAGCGTGCTCGTGAGATGTTCATGCTCTACGCCTTCGAGAACGCCCTGACGATCGTGCTGTGCGTACTGCTCGGTCGCCACTCCCTGGCCGGACTCACCGCGAGCGTCTCGGTGGGCTACACCGCCGCGGCTCTCGCGGCGCTCTTCGTACTGGCCCGTCACCACGTCAACATCATCGCCGGGCTCTGGAGCGTACACGTGCGACGAAGTCTCCTGGCTTCGCTGGTGGCGAGCGTCGTGATGGCCCTGGTCTACGCGGTCCCGACCTCGACCCACGGCGTAGGACTCATCGCGCGCTTCGCCGCGGCGATTTTGATCGGGGTACTCGCCTACGGCCTGGTGGTGGTGGTGCTGCGCCAGCGCCTGCGCCGACGCTCGTCGAAAGGTGCAAGGCTTGAACAGTTCTAGGGGGGACCATGTCTCGGATTCGTGTAGTCACCGACAGCGCGAGCGACCTGCCCGAGGAGTACGCTCAGCGTCTCGATATTGACGTCGTCTCCCTGACCATTCGCTTCGGCGAGGAAGAGTTCACCGACCGCGTCGACCTCACGCCCGACGTCTTTTGGGCCAAGTGCAAGAGCTCCAAGACCCTGCCCGAGACGTCCGCTCCCTCACCGGGCGCTTTTCAAGCGGCCTACGAGCGCGCGAAGCGCGACGGCTGTGACGGCGTGCTCGCGCTCACCTTGTCGTCGCTGCTCTCGGCCACGCACCAGTCGGCCGCTCTCGCCGCGGAGGCGGTGCGCGACGTCATCGACGTGCGCGTGATCGACACCATGACGGTCTCGATGGGTCAAGGCCTCATTGCGATCGACGTCGCCGAGCTCGCCGCCACCGGCGCCGGACTCGATCAACTTATAGAGCGCACCGAAGTGCTAATGAAAAAGACCGGGGTCGTCGCCGCGCTCGACACCCTCGAGCACCTGATCAAGGGCGGACGGGTCGGGGGCGCGAAAGCGCTCCTCGGTCAAGTGCTGTCGATCAAGCCGCTGGTGGAGATAACCGGTGGTGTCGTCGCGGAGGCCGGACGCCAGCGCACCCGTGCGAAGGCCCTCAGCGCGGTCGCCAAGGTCGCCACCGCGCACGCCCCGCTGCGACGGCTCGCGCTGATTCACGGCGCCTGCCACGACGTCGCGACGCTCGAGGCGCTCATTAAGGACGTGCCGTGCGAGTACCCCGTCATCGTCACCGACATCGGCCCGACGGTAGGCACGCACGGCGGTCCGGGCATTATCGGCTTGACGTGGATTGAGGGGTAGCCAGCGCGCGCCACTAAGTTTGTGGGGTGACTGAAGCCAGCGAACCGCGCGATTCCGATCTCGTCGATCGACTACTCGGCGCCTTCGACCATCTGCTCGACGTCGTGCACGATCGGGTATTGCGGCCGATCACTGTGGTGGCGCGCGTGCTGGCATACGGCTTTATCATCGTGCTGGCCGCGGTGGTCCTGGTCGTCGTGATAGTCATCGGCTTCATGCGTCTGCTTGACATCTACGCGTTTCACGGCCGCGAATGGCTGAGTTACGTCGTCGTGGGCGGCGCCTCGACGCTCGCCGGACTCATCATCTGGCGACGCCGTCGACCCCTCAAATTAAGGAAGTAATGACCGAGCACACTCGTGTCCTCATTATCGGCTCGGGACCGGCCGGGCTGACGGCGGCGATCTATGCCGCGCGCGCCCAGCTGAGTCCCATCGTCATCGAGGGCGAACCGTCGTCCAACTCGGACCAACCCGGTGGCCAACTCATGCTCACGACCGACGTGGAGAACTACCCCGGCTTTCCTGAATCAGTCACCGGACCCGAACTCATGATGAAGATGCGTGAGCAGGCCGCCCGATTCGGCGCGGACCTTCGCGTGGATAAAGTGCACAAACTCGACGCCTCGTCGCGCCCCTTTCGCGCGTGGCTTACCGGCGACGCCGAGGCGAGCATCACCGCCGACGCGGTCATCCTCGCCACCGGCGCTCGATCATTGATGATGAACGTGCCCGGTGAAGAGAGATTCCTAAGTCACGGGCTCTCGACGTGCGCGACGTGTGACGGCTTCTTCTTTCGTGGTCACGACATCGCCGTCGTCGGCGGCGGCGACTCAGCGCTCGAAGAGGCCCTCTTCCTCACACGTTTCGCGACGAGCGTGAGCGTGCTTCACCGGCGTGACGCGCTGCGCGCGTCCAAGATCATGCAAGAGCGGGCCTTCTCGAACGAGAAGATTCACTTCGTCTGGAATACCCAGGTGCTCGAGGTACTCGGGGACGACAAGGTCACCGGGCTCAAGGTTCGTGACACGCTCACCAATGAAGATCGCGTCCTGGCGGTCACGGGCGTCTTCGTCGCTATCGGCCACGTGCCAAACACCACCCTGGTCACCGGTCAGGTGGATCTGCACGCCAATGGGTACGTACGCACGGGTCTCGGTTCGTACACCAACATCGAGGGACTCTTCGCCGCCGGGGACGTCCAAGACGACGTCTACCGTCAGGCCGTGACCTCGGCCGGTTCGGGCTGTGTCGCGGCGATCGATGCCGAGCGTTGGCTCGAGACGCGAGGAATTTAGGGTCCGGTCGCTAAGGTGATTGACGCGACGCCGACTGGGCGCGCGAGGAGGTCATCATGAGCGACAACATCACGACCCTGACCGACGCAACGTTCGCGGAAGTCATCGGTTCTTCAAAGAAGCCCATTCTCGTGGACTTCTGGGCTGAGTGGTGTGGCCCGTGCAAGACCATCGCCCCCATTCTCGAAGAGTTCGCTCTCGAGCAGTCCGACAAGTTCAGCGTGGGCAAACTCGACGTGGACGTCAACGTCGCCACCGCGACCAAGTTCTCCGTGATGAGCATTCCGACGTTGCTGCTCTTCAAGGACGGCGAGGTCGTCGCGCGACTCGTGGGGGCCAAGCCCAAGGGCGCCCTCTTACAAGAGATCACGTCAAGCCTGTAGTTCGCCTGAACGTCGAACCGCTCCGCCTTGGCGCCACCGGCCCACGAGTGCGCGAGCTCAACGAGCGCTTACGGGCCCTCAGTTATCGTCCCGCCGGCGAGACCGACGACGTCTTTGACGCCGAGACCGTGGCGCTCGTGGAAGCCTTTCAACGTTCGCGAGGTCTCCCCCTCACCGGCGTCGTGGACGCCACGACCTGGGAACGCCTCGGCGAAGCGCGCTGGCAATTGGGTGAACGACTTTTGTACTTGACGCGTCCCTACTTGCGCGGGGACGACGTCGCGGAACTCCAGGTGCTCCTCGCCCAACTCGGGTTCAACCCAGGCCGCATTGACGGCATCTTTGGGCCGCAATTAGATAGCGCGTTGAGCGAGTTTCAACGCAACCGCGCCCTCGACTCGAGCGGGGCGCTGACCAAGGCGACCCTTCAAGAGCTCACCCGCGTGCGAACTACGAACGCGCAACGAAGCCTCGTGAACGACGCGCGCGACCTCGCGGGATTCAATCCCCTTTCAACGGGCTCCATTGTGCTGTGTGGTGAGGGCCCCCTCGTACTAGAGCTCGCTCGTTCACTGGGCGACTCGCCGGCGATCCACGTACTCGCTGACACCTCACCCCTGGAGTCCTCGGACTTCGCCAACACCCACGACGTCGCACTCGTGTTGTCGTTTCAGATGCTCAAGCACGTCGATGGCATCCACTTGCACTACTGGGCGAGTTATCGCGCCCACTCGCGGCGCGGCGAGCTCATAGCAAGCGCGTTCGCCACGGCTCTCGCGATCGTGCCCGAGGGACCGAGAGTTGAAGTGACCGGAATGGCGCTACCAATTCTTCGAGAGACCAAGATGACGACGGTGCACGTCGAACACGGTGACCTCTCTGAACAGGTACTTCACCAAGTCACCACCGCGCTCGAGGGTGTGGTTGAGCAAGTTATCCACAGGCCCGAGTGAAAATACCATTTCAAAGTTCGTATTTCAAGGGCAAATGCCCCTGTTTTCAAGCAAAATCGAAATAACCCACAACTTCATCCACAACTTGGGGAAAACTTCAACGAGAGGGTTAAGTTGATAGTTGAGAGTTATTTCGGCTTGGCAATGACACTGTAGAGCCGTTCGAGGTCGTCAAGGTCGGCAAAATCTATGATTATCCGGCCATTTCGGCCTTTGAGATCAACGTGGACCCGCGTGTCGAGATAGTTCTCGAGCAACTCTTCTAGTTCTGCCACGCTGGCATCAGGCACCGGGCGAAGGCGCGGAACACCGTCGGGGCTCTTCGCCGTGGCTTCGGCGGTCGGAGCGGGCTTGGGCTCGAGAAAGAGTTTGACCGCCTCTTCCGTTGAGCGCACCGAGAACTCATTCTTGATCACGCGAGCCAACATCGTGGCTTGTGCGTTGGGATCACTGATGGCCAGCAGTGCTCGCGCGTGGCCCGGCGTGATCTGCGACGCGACCAGCGCGCTTTGGGCGGCGTCACCGAGCTGAAGAAGTCGTAACGTGTTCGTAACATACGCGCGACTCTTACCGACTCGCTGGGCCACCTGATCATGGGTGAGATTAAAATCATCGACAAGCTGTTGATAGGCCGCGGCTTCTTCTAACGCGTGTAAGTCCACACGATGCAGGTTCTCCACCACCGCCTGCTCCAGAGAAAGCCGATCGTTCACGGCGTCTTGGAGTAGAACGGGTACGAACTCGAGCTTCGCGATCGCCGCCGCTCGCCATCGCCGCTCGCCCGCGATTAGCTCGAACTGGTCAGGCTCGCCCTCGACAGGTCGAACGATAATCGGTTGGAGG
Source organism: Acidimicrobiaceae bacterium (assembly GCA_003134515.1). GTDB lineage: Bacteria > Actinomycetota > Acidimicrobiia > Acidimicrobiales > RAAP-2 > RAAP-2. The sequence goes on from PLBM01000058.1 coordinate 22,590, forward strand.
ACGCCGAGTTCTTGGACCGAGGCTGCGAGGGTCTTCAGGCTTTCGTCATTAAAGACCTTGCGTGGTTGGAACTGATTCGGGCGTATGGAGCCGACGGGCACCATGCGAAGTGGGCTGGACGATGCTGGCCCCGACGGCTTCTCGCCCGACGTCGAGCTGTCCTCTGGGATGAGGGCCCCGAGTCCCTTGCCCAAGCCTGGTTTTCTAGCCATTTAGGATCTCCTCCGCTAGTGCCTTGTACGCCTTGGCGCCCTTGCCCGTTCGATCATATTCCGTTATCGGCTGACCGTAGGAGGGTGCCTCGGCTAGCCGTACGGTTCGAGGAATGACGGTCTTGCAAAGTTCGTCGGGGAAATGCTTCTTGACTTCCCTTGCGACGTCCACCGACAGCGTGTTGCGCGCGTCGTACATCGTCAGCACCACCTTGGTGATGCGTAGCGTGGGATTAAGGTTTTTTTGGACCAGGTCGACGATTTTTTGCAGTTGGGTGAGGCCCTCAAGGGCGTAATACTCGGTTTGCACCGGCACCATGATGTCCGTGGCGGCCGCGAATGCGTTAATGGTGATGAGTCCGAGCGACGGGGGACAGTCAACAAAAATGAAGTCAAAATCACCGTCCACGGAGGCCAGCGCCCTCTTAAGGCGTAATTCACGAGAGATGACCGAGGTGAGTTCTTGTTCGACACCGGCGAGGTCTAGGGTCGCCGGAGCAACAAAGAGGTTGGGTAGCCCTACTGGTTCAACGACATCGGCCATCGGGACGTCGTTTAAAAGCACGTCGTACACCGATCGTTCGAACTGGCGACCGTTAACGCCCAGACCCATGGTGGCGTTCCCTTGAGGGTCCAGGTCGACCACCAGCACTCTTTTGCCTCGTTCTGCCAGCGCGGCAGCCAGGGAAACCGTGGTCGTCGTCTTGCCCACGCCGCCCTTTTGGTTAGCCACAGCAAAGATCCTTGTGGTGCTGGCGTCAGCCATGAGCCTCTTCTCGAGCGTAAAAACGTACCGACACTGCGTCGAACCACTGCCATTCAACTCGCTTTTCGCTGTTCCGTCAAGTACCAATGTTTCACGTGAAACATTTCAATCCGCGGTTCCCCATTGTTTCACGTGAAACAAATCGCGACTCAAAACTGGTTAATCGCAAGAAATTTAGGTGAAGTGGGTCCGTTTCCCAAAGGCACGACTGCCAGAATGTTTCACGTGAAACATCAAAAGAGCGGTCGTTTCTTGGGGGTTCCAGAGGGTCGGGGGTATCGTTTGTCGGTGGGGCTCTCCTTTATGAGGACCTCGTAGGCCGTACCAAAACGCGATCGACCCTGAGCCACCAGGCCGAGAGGCTCTAGCCCAGAGGCTTTCCACCGTTCATCCACGCGTTCACCAGGAGGTTCAGAGACAACGAGCACGCCGCCGATCTTAAGAAATCTGGCGGCGCATTCTGAAGTGACTGCCGGGGAGCCGAACGATCGAGCCGTAATCAGGTCAAATTGACCCTCCAATTCCGGCCAGCGGGCTGCGTCCTCTGCGCGGGCTGTAATGACCTCACCTTCCTTGGGCGCGTCGGGCCAGTCCAGGGCCTCGCGGAGGAAATTACTCCTTTTCTCCATGGAATCAAGTAGTACCGCGTGACAACGCCAGCGTTCCAAAAGAACGAGGCCGGGCAATCCTCCACCACTGCCAAGATCCAAGAAGTCAGTCGGGGGAGTCGGCCGAATGGTTTCCCAGGAGCGGGCAAAGCCTTCAGCGTGGGCGATCTGAACTTCAATCGATTGAGGGCCTAAATGACCTCGCGCCCTCGATTCCTCGAGAGCGCGGGTCAGCCAATCGTTGGTCACAATGCCATTATGCCGGAGCAACCACCACAAATCGCCGAGGGTCCTCACCTTCGGAACGCGTGACAACCGCTTCGTTCTCGGTCAACGCGTCATGCACGGCTTTGCGATCAGCGGCGGACATGGGTTCCAAAGCCCGTTCCTCGCCAGTTTCAACGACGTCGAGCGCCACTTGCTGGGCGAACCGGCCCAGGGCCGCCACCCGGCGCTCGCGATATTGAGCGACGTCCACGAGAATCCGATCGGTTCGGCTGGGACTCTTGGACTGAACCACAGTGCGCGTCACCTCTTGCAACGCTTGCAATGTGGTTCCCCGTGGTCCGACCAGCACCCCGAGCTCGGTCGGTGGCGTGGCGTTAACGGAGAGCTCCACGGTCTCCTCGTCGAGTTCCCGCACCAAAACCTCGGCCTTGATGTCCATTGACGCCAGGAGCCCAACGAGGAACTCCTTTGCGATGGCTCCCTGCTCGGCAAGCGAAATACCCTCCGCCATACTGTCCTCCTTTGTCGGACTCTTTACAGACTGCTGGTTCCGCGCACCCGAGGGTTGGCGCGGAGCACTCCGCTCCCTTTCGCGGCGCGGCTCACCTGCGTCGCGCTTTTCCACGCGAGGTCGTTCACTGCGCTCACTGGTGGTGCGCGGTCGATCATTGCGTTCGCCCGAACGTCTTGAGCGCTTGGGACGAGGACCGCTCGGACGAACTCGGGCGCGAACCCTCGCTTCGCCTCGCACACGTCCAAAGAGCCCGGCCTTTGGCTCTTCAATAACTTCGACCTCGGCATCATCGCGATGCACGCCCAAGTGCGCGAGCGCCCGATCCATCGCCTCGTCCACGGTCTTTCCGGTAGTTTCTACCCACTCCATCGGTTATCGCGCCTTTCTCTTACGCTTCGCTTTTGAGCGAGGCTGGCCCTGAGGTTTGTGTGTTGGCCGGGGCTCATGACCCTTCGGCAAGTTGTTCGAAGGTGAGGGTGGCGGACTCTTCGCGGTTGAGGGTTTAGCTTTAGGCTCCTCCACAATCTCAGTCACAGGTTCGACTTTCTCACCCGCCGGCAGAGCGCGTCCGCCTGAGTGGGGATTCGAGACACCGGTGCGGAACATCACATCTTGAGTAATTATACGAATGCCTGTTGAAATAACCATATACACCACCACGGCCGCTGGAATCACCATGTAGAAATATGCAAAAACAATCGGAAGGACCCGTTGCATGGTCTGTTGTTGACTAGGCAAGGACTGACCGGTCTTTTTGTTGCGGTTGTTCATTTGGGCCATCTGGAAGTACTGCAAACCCACCGCCACTGCGGCCAGGCCGAAGAAAGGGATCCGGGTTCCCAACGAGAGGCCACTACTAAAGGGCTTCAGACTAAGGTCCATGCCCCAAACGTTGATATGTCCCACTGATTTGACCAGGTTGTCGTACATCGTCGAGGAGTGTGGGATGTAGCGCGGCGTCGACGTGATCACGCCGGTGGCCGAAGTGACGGTAAACGATAAACCTTTAATCACGCTGTAGAGAATGAAGAGAAACGGTGCCTGGAGCAACAGCGGTAAACAGCCCCCTATGGGGTTGACGCCCTCTTCTCGATACAGACGCATGAGTTCGTCGTTCATCATCTGGCGATTCTCAGCACCCTTGTATTTCTGTTGAAGCTTCTTGATCTCGGGCTGCAACTTCTGCATGGCCATCATCGAACGGGTGCTCTTGATGGTAAACGGCGTCAACGCGCCCATGATGATGATGGTCAACAGCGCAATCGCGACCCCATAGTTCGGTATCAGTCCGTACAGGAAGGCCAGCAACCATCCGAAGAGTCGGAAGACGGGCTGAAAAACCCCACCGATGGCGTGGGTTATTGAGTGCATGACGGTGAACTCCTAACGTCCTTCGTCTCGGGTACGAGGTCGATGCCGTGGGGACCAAAAGGGCGACAGCGCAATACGCGGCGAATTGCCAACCACGAACCCCTCACCGGCCCGTGCGTACCGAGCGCTTCCACCGCGTAGTTCGAACACGAGGGATAGAAACGACAGGGCGACACGCGGCCCGCGCGAAGGCGCTGATAGGTGCGAATGAGACCGACCAGCACCCGCGTGCCGGAGGCGACTTTAGAACGCGTCGGCTCGACCGAGGGCTTGGTGGAGATGGTGTTGAAGTTCTTCATACGAGAGGTTTCCTGTCTCAAAACCACACCTGATCAGGTAAGCACCAGGCTTGGGTTGGGGGATAAGGGCATCAAAAAGTGCTCGAAGTCGCCGACGGATTCGATTACGAACCACCGCGTTGCCGACCTTTCGACCGATCACGAACGCTACGTCCACTGAAGTACTTTCGGCGCAGCCGACTACGAAACTGATTCGCAGCGGTCCGCTCTGAGCTCGTCCAGTAGGTGTCGCGAAGAGCGCGAACTGCCGGCGGGTACGGACCCGACCGGGCACCTTAGCTAGACCGTCAATTGGTGACGGCCCTTGTTGCGACGGGCTTTAAGAACGGCACGACCGGCACGGGTACGCATGCGCGCGCGAAAACCGTGTGTTTTGGCCCTCTTTCTCTGGTTGGGCTGATAAGTACGCTTCACAAAAACCTCTTCTCAAAATATCCTCTGCGCTTCGCGTGACCCCCTGGGGGTCGCTGGCACGCCACAGCCCGCAATGTTACCCCACTCGCTGAACGGCCCCGGCGAGACGTCACAAATGGGTGTATGGTGACTCTCCCTGCGAGAGAAGCAGTGGTTCTCGGTCGAGCACCGCTTGTGGATAATGTCAGAGATGATCTGTGGAGGAAGATTGTGCAAAGTGGTGAAGAAATTTGGTCTGCTCTTCGCGACTCCTTACGTGGCAACGCTTCTGAAGCAGTTTGGGCGGCGGGTCTGAGCACACTGCGCCTTGTGGATTACCACGACGATCAACTCGTCATTGGCGCGCCGAATCAGATTCAACTTTTACGTGTGCAACAGCGCTACCTTCCCTTCATCACCGAGCAGGCCGAGCAGTTAGTTGGTCGAGAGATGCACGTGTCGCTGACCGTCACCGCGTCGACCAGCGCGCCCGAGATCACCGAAAGCGTTCCGGACGCCCTCGAGACACCGCCATCGGTCACCTTCGCGTCAAGTATTGATCATCCCGCGCGCCTCGATCCTCGGATGACCTTTGATTCCTTCGTTCCTGGGACGTCGAACCGCTTGGCGTTCGCCGCGGCCCAGTCCGTGGCCGAGACCCCCGGGCGCGCCTACAACCCCTTGATGATCTACGGAAACTCGGGCCTGGGCAAGACCCACCTCTTGCACGCCATCGGCAACTACGTCCAGGAGAACTATCCCGGGCGCAAGGTTCTCTACGTCTCGACCGAAACATTCCTCAACGACTTCATTCGAGCGATTCAGACTCGCACGCAGCTCTCACTGCACGAGCGCTATCGCGAAAACGACGTGCTGCTCATTGACGACATCCAGTTCATGGAGACGCGTGGCGAGACGTTTCATGAAGAGATCTTTCACACGTACAACGCATTGCACGGCGAAGGCAAGCAGATCGTGTTGACCTCGGATCGTTCGCCACGCGATCTCGCGGGACTACAGGAGAGATTCCGCAGTCGTCTCTTGCAGGGCCTCGTCACCGAGATCGACCAACCCGATCTGGAGACGCGCATCGCTATTCTTCGCTCCAAGTCCGAACGCGAGGGCATTGCCCTACCCGACGAGGTCGCGGAGTGGATCGCGCAACGAGTTCGCGACAACATCCGAGAGCTCGAAGGCTCGATCACGATGCTGCGAGCGTTCGCCAATCTGCGCCAGGAGCCCATCACCCTGGAATTGGCCAAGGCTCACCTCACAAATCTCGGCCACGAACAGGTCATATTGAAGCCGGAAACCATTCTTTCCTTAGTCGCGGACTTTTACGGCTTGTCGGTAGAAGAGGTGCGGGGCTCAAAACGCCTTCGTCCTCTAGTGCACGCGCGCCACGTCGCCATGTATCTCATTCGAGATCTTTTGAACAACTACTCCTATCCCATGATCGCGCGTATTTTTGATGGACGAAATCACACCACGGTCATTAGTGGCGTCGAGAAAATTAAGGAACAGCTGACGTCAAACCCTGAGGTATTGAATCAAATCAATCAGTTAAAACGCCGTCTTCAGGGAGAAAATTAGGGATAAAGATTTGTGCACAACTCTGGGGTCAACTTGTGGTTTATAAGATAACAACCATCGGGTACCCCACATCATCCTCTGGTTGAAACGTGAAGGTTGAGAGAGTTACAAACAACACTGTGGGAAGTACTGGTCTGTAAAAACATGCATTTATCAGCGATATCGAAGAGTTACCGGTTCATCCACAGCACTACTACTACTAAGACTTCTTCACATTGAAATTCACACGTAATCTCCGTAGTAAGGAAAGGTAGTCCTATGAAGTTCAAATCAGAACGCGACATCCTGGTTGAGGCGCTGACGGCCGCGAGTCGTGTCGTCGCCACCCGACTCATAGGCGCGTCGTCGGGGATTCTCCTTACGCTGAACGGAAGTCAACTCGTCGTTACCGGTACCGATCTCGATATCACGGCGCGCACCAGCGTGGACGTGATCGGTATGGAAGATGGTTCTACGGTCGTGCCGGCCCGATTGATTGTTGACGCGGTACGTTCCCTCGAGGCCGGCGCGGTAACTGTCGCCAGCAACGAAGAGAACGTTGAGATTTCACTGGGTCGCGCCAAGTTTTCCCTTCGGACTTTCTCGGTCGCGGACTACCCAAAGCTGCCGCCGGTCACCGGACCCGTGACGTCAATCGCCGCGCTAGATCTCATCCAAGGATTGAATCAAGTCGTTCGCGCCGCCGCGAACGATGACGCACGACCTCTGTTGACTGGCGTTCTTTTCACCACCGAGAACGGCACACTTCGATTGATCGCGACCGACTCGTATCGACTCGCGGTTCGCGATGTGCCCGGCGTGCAGGGACTCAGTGGTTCGCAAGATTTATTGGTGCCGGCGCGAGCGCTCCACGAGTTGCAACGCGCGGCCGCCCAACTGGCCCAGGACGCCGAGATCGGAGTCACGTTGAGTGACGCCGAGATCTGTTTTGTGGTCGGAAGCACGAGCATTGCGTCACGGTTGATTGACGGTAACTACCCATCGGTGTTGCAGCTCATCCCGGCGAGTTACCCCAACCAACTGCGAATCGCTAAAGATACATTGCTCACGTCGCTAAAGCGAGCCAAACTGCTCGCCAAGGACTCCACGTCGTCAGTTCGACTCACGATGAGAGACCGCAACGTTGAAATTCGTACACAGAGTCACGACACCGGTGACGTCGAGGACAATGTCGACGCGGACTACAACGGTGAGGAGATGACCATCGCCTTCAACCCGGGGTTTCTCATCGACGGTGTAGAGGCGGTGCCCGGCGACGAGGTCGTCTTAGAGATGTCCGACTCCGTGCGCCCGGCGATGGTCCACGGTGTAGAGGACGTGCGATTTCGCTACCTCTTGATGCCCGTTCGAGTTCAGTAGTTGAGTTGACCGTCGTGGGTCTCCACGAACTGACGCTTCGTAACTTTCGACTCTTTAACGAGTTCACTTTCAAGCCCGATCCCGGGGCGGTGACGGTCTTTCTTTCGCCTAACGGCACCGGCAAGACCTCCGTTTTAGAGGCCGTGAGCGCCCTCGCGACAGCCTCATCGTTTCGTACCAACTCGGCCAGTGACATGATCCGAAACAACGAGACCACGGCCGAGGTGCACGGCGTCATGTTTCAGCGCGAGCGAAGGGTGCAGGTGGACCTGACCCTGACCAGGGGAATTCGCAATACCACCAAGCGAATGCTGGTGAATGGGCAGCGACCGGTGTCGAGAGCCGATCTCGCCGAAGCGTTACCGCTAACAGTGTTTACCCCCGAGGGAGTAGACGTTGTTCGTGGGGGACCCGAGCACCGTCGAACCTTCATCACGAATCTGCTGACCGACGTCGAGCCGCTGACCGGTGAGATCGTGGAGCGATTCCACCGCGTTCTAAGCCAACGAAACGCTTTGTTGCGAGCCCTGGACGGAGTCCGGCCCTCGACCAATCAGCAAGCTGAATTGGATCTGTGGACGAGTGATTTTTGCGATGTCAGTGAATTACTCGTCGCTCAACGCGAATCACTCATTAGTCAACTCGCGCCACTCATCAACTCGTTTTACCGAGAGCTCGCACAGACGTCGAGTGACGTGGGCGTCTCGTACGAACGCTCGTGGCCCGAGCATTTGCTCGACGCATTGACGACCTCGTTCAACGACGATCGCGTGCGGGGGTATACCACGGTGGGACCACATCGTGATGACATCGTGCTCACGCTAAAAGCACGCGACGCGCGGCGTCAGGCGTCTCAGGGTGAACAGCGTTCACTCGCGCTCGCCCTTCGATTGGCCGGTCACGAACTCGTCCACCAGCGCCGTGGGGTCGATCCCCTTTTACTGCTCGACGACGTCTTTAGTGAACTCGATCCGCTGAGAAGTAACCGTCTTTTGGCCCTTTTGCCGACTGGTCAGACCTTGGTCACCACCGCCTCGCCGCTGCCGAGTGCCATGACCCCGGCGGCGGTCATCGATCTGACGCGAGTGCTGTCGTGAGACGTCGTGAGGAGGAACCGGCACCCCTGAGCGAGCTCTTAAACGCGCTCGCGGGACGGTTACGACGGGTCGACTTGCGACTGATTGACGACGCTCGTCGACTGTGGCCGACCGTGGTGGATCCGGTACTGGCTGAGCACTGTCGCATCGAATTCATTAAGGACGGCGTGTTGATCGTGAGCGTTCCTTCGGGCGCTTTCGCGCAACGAATCGTCGCGGAGAGCCCAACAATTTTGAAGGGTTTTTCATCGCTCGGCAAGGGTGCGCCCACGACACTGCGAACGGTCCTGAAGTCACCTTAAATCGCCGTCGAATCACGCACGAGGGCCAACCTCTAACGGCGAGAAGTGACACCGCGTCGGGTAGGATAGAGCAGTCAATTTATTGACGACGCCGGCACGTCAGTGCCCAAACATTTGTGTTGAAAGGATTCCTTCGTGGCCGCAATGACCAAAGGATCTGCTGACTACGGCGCTAGCGACATCACCGTTCTCGAGGGTCTAGAGCCAGTGCGCGTTCGACCCGGTATGTACATCGGTTCGACGGGACCGGCCGGTCTGCACCACCTCATCTGGGAGGTCGTGGACAACTCCGTGGACGAGGCAATGGCCGGGTATTGCACGAGAATTGACGTTACTTTGCTGGCCGACGGAAGTTGTCGCGTGGCGGACGATGGGCGGGGCATCCCGGTCGAAGAACACCCGCAATACAAAGGAAAATCGGCGGCCGAGATCGCCCTCACCATGTTGCACGCCGGGGGAAAGTTCGGTGGTCAGGGCTACAAGGTCTCGGGGGGACTTCACGGCGTGGGCATCTCGGTCGTGAACGCACTGTCGATCGAACTGGTGCTCGAAGTCGATCGTCACGACAACCATTACGAACTCGTCTTCAAGGACGGTGGCAAGGCTCAAGGCAAACTCAAGATCACGGGATCGGCGCCGCGCGGGCGCACCGGTACCACGGTCACCTTCACTCCCGATTCGTCGATCTTTGACGAGGTGGAGTTCCGTGCGCAGACAGTGTTGGAACGACTACAGATTATGGCCTTTTTGAATCGCGGTTTGGAGATTCGTTTTGTTGACGAACGAAAGGGCCGTGAAGCGAAGGAGACCTTCAAGTACAACGGGGGCATCGTCGACTACGTTCGCCACCTCAATAACGCCAAGGAGTCCCTGTTTCGCAAGGTCGGCTCCTACGAGCAGAGCGAAGAGCGCCAGGAGGTCGAGGTCGCCTTCCAGTGGAACACCGGCTACTACGAGAGCATCTACTCCTTCGCGAACGGCATCACCACGATCGAGGGCGGCATGCACGAAGAGGGCTTTCGTAAGGCGATTACCAACGTCATTAACCGCTACGCCCGCAAACGAAACCTGCTCAAGGAGAAGGAAGAGAACTTCAAGGGCGAGGACATCCGCGAAGGCCTCACGGCCATCGTCTCGGTTCGTCTGAGTGACCCTCAATTCGAAGGACAAACTAAGGGCAAGCTCGGCAACGTCTCCATCCGATCGCTGGTGGAGCGTGCCACCAATGAGAAGTTGGCCGATTGGCTCGAGGAGAACCCTCGAGAAGGTGGCCAGATTGTCGCCAAGGCGAATCAAGCGTCGAGAGCGCGCAAGGCGGCCCAGGGGGCCCGCGACCTGACCCGTCGCAAGAACGCGCTCGACGGCGCGGGCCTACCCGGCAAGCTGGTGGACTGCTCGTCGAGTAATCCGCGTGAGTGCGAGCTCTTCATCGTGGAAGGAAACTCCGCCGGGGGCTCGGCCAAGGACGCGCGCAACCCCCGCAATCAAGCCATCTTGCCCATTCGTGGAAAGATCTTGAACGTCGAGAAGGCCCGCTCAGACAAAATCTTGCGCAACGTCGAGATCCAGGCGCTGGTCTCGGCCATCGGAGCAGGCGTCGAAGCGGAGTTCGATCTGACGAAGATTCGCTACGACAAGATCATCCTGCTCGCTGACGCGGACGTTGACGGCAGCCATATCCGCACGCTTCTATTGACGTTCTTTTTCCGTCAGATGACCGAACTGGTAAACAACGGCCACGTGTACGTGGCCCAACCCCCGCTCTACTCGACGTTGGTCGGCAAAGAGAAGGTCTATCTGCGCGACGACGCCGCGAAGTCTGCGTTTTTGCTCGAGAACCCCGATCACAAGAACGACTTCCAGCGCTTGAAAGGCCTGGGCGAGATGGACTTCGACGAGTTGCGCGATACCACCATGGACGCGACGAAGCGTGCGCTTTTACAGATCACCGTCGAGCAGGCGGCCCTCGCCGACGAGGTCTGTTCGATTCTCATGGGTGATGACGTGCCCCAGCGTCGTCACTTCATTCAAACCAACGCGAAAGACGTTCGTTTCCTAGACATCTAGGAGCGAAGACGCATGGCACCCAACACGAAAGGTCCCGGCGCTGGGACACCGCCCAGCGACGAGGTGGTGGGTTACGTCGAGCCGATCGAGATCAATCTGGAGATGGAGCGCTCGTTCCTCGAGTACTCGATGTCGGTCATTGTCTCACGGGCCCTACCCGACGTGCGCGACGGACTGAAACCGGTGCACCGGCGCATCCTCTACTCGATGTTCGACCAGGGTCTTCGTCCCGATCGTCCCTACGCCAAGTGCGCCAAGGTCGTCGGTGACGTCATGGGTACGTACCACCCCCACGGCGATAGCGCCATCTACGACGCGCTGGTTCGCATGGTGCAGGACTTTTCGATGCGCCACCCCCTCATCAGCGGTCACGGCAACTTCGGCGGTACCGGACCCGACGAGGGCGCCGCCGCCATGCGCTACACCGAGTGTCGCCTGGCTCCTCTGGCGCTCGAGATGCTCGACTCGATCGATGAAGAGACCGTCGAGTTCGAGGCCAACTACGACAACTCGACCCAACAGCCCGTCGTCTTGCCCGCGCGCTTTCCCAATTTGCTCGTCAACGGCTCTCAGGGCATCGCGGTCGGCATGGCGACCAAGATCCCCCCGCACAATCTCGGCGAAGTGATTGACGCGACCTTGCACCTGCTGGCCAACCCCGACGCGACGTCCGACGACCTCATGAAATTCGTCAAGGGTCCAGATTTCCCCACCAAGGCGCAGATCCTCGGACGCCAGGGCATTCTGGACGCCTATCGCCTGGGGCGCGGCTCGATCAAACTTCGCGCCGTGGCGGAGATTGAAGAGTCGACCAAGGACACGCGCATCATCGTCACCGAGTTCCCCTACGAGGTGTCGGTGGAGTCGATCGAAGAGAAGATCTACGACCTCGTGAAGAACGGTGACCTCGACGGCATCGCCGCGGTGCAGAACGACTCGGCCGGCCGTCAGGCCCGGTTGGTCATTCGCCTCAAGCGTGACGCCAACGCCAACGTCGTGTTGAACAAGCTCTACAAGAACACGTCGCTGCAAACCACGTTCGCGGTCAACATGCTGGCGCTGGTCGACGGCGTGCCGCGCACGTTGAACCTGACCCAAGCCCTCACCCACTACATCGCCCATCAGGTCGAGGTCGTCACGCGACGCACGCAGTTCCGTCTGCGCAAGGCCGAGGCCCGCGCGCACATCGTCGAGGGGCTCTTGCGGGCCATCGACATGTTGGATCAGGTCATCGCGACCATCCGTGGCTCGGACGATCGCCCGGCGGCGCGCGTGGCCCTCATGGGCGCCCCCTTCTCCTTCAGTGAAGAGCAGGCCAACCACATCTTGGACATGACCCTGGGGCGCCTAACGCGCCTGGGGCGCCGTGAACTCGACGAGGAGATGGCCAAGCTGCGCGAGACGATCGCCGAGCTCCAGTCGATTTTGGCCAGCGACACCAAGCTGCGCGGCGTCATCGCCGACGAACTCACCGTCGTTCGCCAGAAGTACGCCAACGATCGCGTCACCCAGATCGTGAACGACCCCGGCGAGCTGGGCGTCGAGGACTTGATCCAAGATGAGGAGATCGTGCTCACCATCACGCGCGCCGGCTACGTCAAATCGGTGGCGGCGGACGCGTTTCGCACCCAGGGCCGGGGCGGACGCGGAGTGCAGGGCGCCAAGTTGCGCGACGAGGACTTCGTCGATCAGATCATCCACACCACGACCCTCGCGCACCTCCTGCTCTTCTCCAACCGCGGACGAGTCTTTCGCTTGCGCGGACACGAGATCCCGCTGAAGGAACGCACCGCCAAGGGCACGGCCGTGGTCAACCTGCTGAACCTCCAGCCCAACGAGTCGATTCAGGCCATCGTGGCGACGGACGATTTCCCCAAGGACAAGTTCCTGGTGTTCGCCACGGCCAAGGGCACCGTGAAGAAGACCGCCTTTAGTGAATATGACAAGTCGCGCCGGGAAGGCTGGATCGCGATCAACTTGCGACCGGGCGATGAGGTGGTGCGCGTGGTCGCCACCAGTGGCGACGACGACCTGATGGTCGTGACCTATCGCGGCATGGCGATTCGCTTCGGCAATGCGCAGGTGCGCGAGATGGGTCGTGACGCCACCGGCGTTCGTGGCATCAAGCTCAAACCCGACGACCGCGCTATTTCCCTCGACGTCGTGCGAGCGGACGCCGACCTGTTCGTCGTCACCGACACCGGCTTTGGCAAGCGCGTGAAGATCGATCGGTTCAATCGCCAGGGCCGCGGCGGCCAGGGCGTGCGCGCCATCCGACTTACCGCCGCGCGCGGCTTCGTCGTGGCGTCGTTCATGGTTCGACTCGACGACGAGGTCCTCCTGGCCTCCAGCGGGGGCGTGCTGATCCGTACCCCGGTGCGAGAGATTTCCTCTCAGGGACGCGACGCGACGGGGGTGCGCGTGATGAACCTGGACGATGGCCACTCGGTCGCCGCCGTTGCGGCGGTGCCGGCCGAGCAAGGGGACTAGGCGGCCCGACGGGCCCACGCTCGGCGCAACACGTCGAGGATGTGATCGACACCCTGGGCGCCCAGGACCATGAACTTGCTGTCAATCAAGATCGCCGGCACGCCCGAGATGCCCAGTTCCTGGGCGGAAGCTTCGTCTTGGCGGACGTCGCGCGCGAACGCCTCGGTGTCCCAGAGCAGCGCGGCGTCGAACACGCCCACCTCGCTCGCCATCGCATTGAGCTGCTCGTGGTCACTCAGACAACGCCCCTCGCAGAAGTAGCCCCGGAAGAGTCGCTCGTTCATCTCGTCGCCGAGACCTTGATGCGACGCCAAGGCAATCAGGCGATGAGCGTCAAAGGTGTTGGTCGGTTTCGCGTCGGCCAACGACCACGTCATGCCGAGTTCCTCGGCCTGGCTCTCGAGGCGCCGGTGAAGATCGCGTGCCCGCTCAATGGGCATCGAGTACTTTGCCGCTACTAATTCATCGAGGGGTCGCTCGAACGACGCGGGGCTGTTCGGATCGAGTTCGAAGGCGTGGTGTCGAAGTGCGATCTCGTCGCGGTGCTCGAAGCGATCGAGCGCGCCCGTCAGTTGTCGAGAGCCGAGGTAGCAAAAAGGACAGACGACATCGCTCCAAAGGTCGATCGAAAAGGGCGTGGCCACCGCCAAATCGTGGCATATTTTTCGCGGTAAGGCAGACTGGTGCGATGGGCCCGCACCACATGACTGACGCCACGTCGTGGTGGCGCCACGCCCGTCGTTCCCTCGCGCGATCTAGGGAGCCGCTAAGTGCTCATCGTTCGTGATCTAGGGATCGAGATTGGCCCGCGCCGACTCCTCGAACCGGTTTCCTTCACCATCGGCAACGGTGAGAAGGTCGGACTGGTCGGGCGAAACGGGGCCGGAAAGTCCACGTTGCTGTCGGTGCTNNCTCTCGGCGAGGGGGATCGACCGGCTCGACGCGGATATGCAACACGCCCGTCACGCTCTCGCGGCCGACCCGACCGTGGCGACCATCGAGCGCTTCACCACGCTCGAAGAGGAGTTTCGAGAGCTCGGCGGCTACGAAGCCGAGTCTGAAGTGGCGCGTCTGGCCGACGG
>PLBM01000005.1 GCA_003134515.1 Acidimicrobiaceae bacterium
GAGGCCCGCGCGAAGATGCCCAAGCGCCGGCGCCGGGCCAAATCGTGATCGCCGCCGCCTACACGACTCCGAGCGTGCTCGTCTTTGCCACCTCGGCGTTGCTGATCCTCGTCGGAGCGATCGGCGTGATCGCCGTGAAAAACCCGGTGCACGCGGCGCTGTGCTTGATCATGACGCTGATCGGCGTCGCCGTCGCGTTCGTGGCCCAGTCGGCCGACTTCCTCGCCGCGGTGCAGATCATCGTCTACGCCGGGGCGATTGTCGTGTTGTTCTTGTTCGTCATCATGTTCTTGGGGGTCGACCGCAACATGAACGTCAGCGTCGAGCCGCTCCTCGGCCAGCGGGCCTTCGCGGGCGCCGGCGTGCTCATCACCGTCGCCGGTCTCATCACCTTGATGGCGACCTCGCACTGGGTGACCGGGGCGACCTCGGTGTCGGGCGCGGCCCTGGCCACGGGCTCGGGCAACGTCAAGCAACTCGGCACGGCCGTCTTTACGACGTACCTCTTCGCGTTCGAAGCAACGGCGGCGCTGCTCATCATTGCGGTCGTCGGCGCCGTCTTGCTCGCTCGAAGAGAGCGTCACACCACGCCTGAGGAAGTGGCGCCGTGAACGTGCCCGCCGCCTGGTATCTAATACTGGCCGCCCTGCTCTTTGGCATTGGGGCCTTTGGCTTCTTGACTCGACGAAGCGCCCTCATCATGTTCATGTGTATCGAGTTGATGCTGAACGCAGTAAACCTCACGTTCGTGACGTTCTCGCGCACGCTCAGTGACATCGCCGGACAGGCGTCGGTCTTTTTCGTGATGGTCGTCGCCGCCGCGGAAGTCACCGTGGGACTCGGTATCGTGGTGGCGGTCTTTCGACGGCGTTCCTCCACGTCCGTGGATGAACTCTCGGAGCTAAAGGGCTGAGATGGCGCACGTCGCGACGCTGATCCTGCTACTGCCACTCGTGGGCTTCGTCTTCGTGCTCGCCAACGGCGTGAACCTCAAGGAGCGCGCCGTCGGCGCTGTCGCCACCGGCGTCGTCGCGATCAGTTTTGTCTTGAGCGTCGTGGTTTTTATCTTGCTGTTGCACCAGTCGAACCGCGAGGTCACGGTCCAGCTCTTCAACTGGATACCGGTGGGCACGCTGCACGTGCCGGCGGCCCTGCTGGTCGATCCCTTGTCGGTGACGATGTGTCTCTTCGTCACGGGCATCTCGGCGTTGATTCACCTGTACGCCATTGGCTACATGCACGACGACAAGGACTACCGCAAGTTTTTCTTGTACATGAACCTCTTCGTCTTTTCGATGCTGCTCTTGGTGCTCGCGAACAACCTGGTACTGACCTTCGTCGGGTGGGAAGGCGTGGGGGTCTGTTCCTACTGGCTGGTGAGCTACTACTTCGAAAAAGACGCGGCCGCCTCGGCCGGCAAGAAGGCCTTCCTCTACAACCGCATTGGCGACATTGGCCTGTTACTCGCGATGTTCCTGCTCTTTCACTACCTCCACACCCTCACCTACGTCGGCATTCGAAACGCCGCGGGCACGCTCTCACCGACCGTCGCCACGTTGACGGTGCTGGCGCTGTTACTCGCCGCGACCGGCAAGAGCGCGCAGATCCCGCTCTTTAACTGGCTGCCCGACGCGATGGAGGGCCCGACCCCGGTGTCCGCGCTGATCCACGCCGCCACGATGGTGACGGCCGGGGTGTACCTGCTCGTGCGCATGTCGCCGGTACTCACCATGTCGCCCGACGGCCGAGCGACCATCGCCGTCATCGGCGGGGTGACGGCCTTTGTCGCGGCGACGATCGCCACCTCGCAAAAGGACATCAAGAAGGTCCTGGCCTTTTCGACGGTCTCGCAGATTGGCTACATGGTGTTGGCCGTGGGCGTCGGCGCCTACGGCGCGGCGATCTTTCTCATGGTGGCGCACGCGTTCTTCAAGGCGCTGTTGTTCCTGGGCTCGGGATCGGTGATCCACTCTCTGAACGGCGAACAGGACCTGCGAAAGATGGGCGCGCTGCGAAAATACCTGCCACTCACCTTCCCGGCTTTTCTGATCGGTTGGCTCACCATCTCGGGCATTCCGCCCTTCGCCGGCTTCTTCGCCAAGGGCGACGTCTTGACCAAGGTCTTCGAACATAACAAGGCCCTGTGGGTGCTCGGTATCGCTACGGCGATCCTGACCGCCTACTACATGACCCGACTCTTCGTCTTGACGTTCCTCGGTAACGAGCGCTTTCGAGAGGATACCGAGGGCCACGACCCCCACGAGTCCCCGTGGGTCATGACGGCGCCGCTCGTCGTGCTGGCCGTGCTCTCGATCATGGGCGGACTGCTCGATCAGCCCTGGGCCCACGGACACTCTTTGACGAGCTTCTTGTCTCCGACGTTCGGCTTTGTGCCCGCGGTCGCCTCGGCGAGCACGTGGGCCCAGTGGGGGCTCGCGCTCGTCGACGTCGCGGCGGCGATCTTTGGACTGAGCGCCGCCTACTTCATCTGGCGCAACATCACCGAGTCGTCTCGTTACGAGTCCTCGTTCTTCGAGCACATCTGGCACTGGGACGATTTTTACGACGCCACCGTCGGGCGCCCGTTGACCCGCGCCGCCACGTTCAGTGACGACGTCGTCGAACCCGACGTGATTGATGGCGCGGTGACCGGCGTCGCGGTCGCCATACGGCGAAGCGCCGAGGGACTGCGCAAGGTCCAGTCAGGCTTTCTTCGCCAGTACGCCCTCGCCATGGTGCTCGGCTTCGCCGTCATCATCGTCTATCTCGTGGCGCGGGT
>PLBM01000032.1:0-27919 GCA_003134515.1 Acidimicrobiaceae bacterium
ATGACCGAGACCAACGCCTACGGGCCCGGCAACGTTGGCGACGACTACGTGAGCCATCCCACCTCGACTGGCCGGGTGCCCACGATCGTGATGGACGTCGACATCCGAGACGAGTCACTGCACTCGCGGGCCGTAGGCGAGAGCGGCGAGATTTGGCTGAAGACGCCGACCATGATCCGCGGCTACTGGCGCCAGCCCGAAGAGACGGCCGAGACCATTGTCAACGGCTGGCTTCGTACCGGCGACCTCGGGCACATCAGTGACGAGGGCTTTCTCTACGTCGACGATCGCCTGAAGGACATGATCCTGCGCGCTGGCGAGAACGTGTACTCGGCCCAAGTGGAATCGGCCATCTACGAACACCCCGCGGTCTACGAGGCGGCCGTTTTGGGTCTACCGGACGTGCGTCTCGGCGAAGAGGTCGCCGCCGTGGTGATGGTGCGCCCGGGCGCAACGTTAAGCGAAGATGAACTTCGGAACTTTCTCGCGTCGCGCCTCGCCGGGTACATGATCCCCTCGCGCGTGGCCTTTACCAATGAGCCGCTGCCGCGCAATCCGGCGGGCAAGCTCTTGAAGCGTCAGATGCCCGCGCGCTACTTCGCTGACGCGGTGTGAATCGCGCGCGACGCGTACTCCGCCACGTTGACCACATCGAGTTCGCTCAGTGAGAACCACTGGGCCTGGTTAGTGGTGCCTTGGGATTCGTCACGTAACTCACCCCCGTCGAGCGACACGGTGTAGAGCACGCGCACGGTGTGTACGCGGTCGCCGTTTGGGCGGCGACGAACGTCGCTCGCCACGTCGTGCAAGATGGGATCTTTGATCGCGAGTCCGGTCTCTTCGCGGAACTCGCGCAGCAGGGTCTGCTCGGGCGACTCGGCGAAATCAATCCCACCCCCGGGTAGCCACCAGAGCGGCGGGTTGATATGGGGACTGCTTGAGCGAACGAGCAATACCCGACCCTCATGCACCAAGATGCCGTACGCCCGTACGCTGGTGTGCTGTTTACTCATCGGCTGCTCGTGGTCCTAACTGGATCGGTCGGCTCGCCGGGGGACGCGCACCTTTGAGAAATGTCGTGCGACAACTCTCGCTGCAGAAATAGTAGGTCAACTGATCAGCGCCGACGGCGCTCAGCGCATCACGTGGGCTGACCCGCATCGAACAGACCGGATCCCTCACGTCACTTCCCGGTTCCTCGACGACGCCGGCGCCTTCGGGCCCGTGTTCGCGCTCGAATCGATCGCGGCAGCGAAGTGAGCAGAAGTAGATGGTTGCGCCGTCTCGCTCGATCGTCGCCGCGGGCGACGAGGTGTCCACGGTCATGCCACACACGGGATCAGTAGCACTGCGAGTAGAGCGCCGCGCGTGGTGGGCGAGCCACCACGTCGCGAGTAGGACCACGCTCGCCAGCACGTTCAACACGAGCGTCGCGCCGAGAGGAAATTTGCCGTCAAGGGCGCTGACGTGATGATTCGCGGGGATGAGATGAATCTCGTGAAAGAGCCCATTGACGAGAAGGCCCGCGAGGCTAATGACGAACCAGAGCAACGCAAAGAGCCGCCAGGCCGACGCCGTGCCATAAAAACGGCGATAGATCGCGAGTAGGGGCAACGTGATGAGGTCGGCGAAGATGAAGGCGATCACGCCGCCGAACGTGACACCCTTCGCCCACAGCGCCGCGGCGAGGGGGATATTGCCGATGGAGCAGACGAACGCCACCACCGCCAAGAGCGGCGCGAGCAGCGCGTTTTCCAGCACCGTCCACCCTCCGTGTCCCGAGACGAAGACGTGTGACCACCACGACGCGGGCACGTGCACGATGAGAAAACCGGCCACCAAGAATCCCGCGAGAAGTTCTTTGCGCAGCATCTTGAGATCGCCCAGCGTGTAGCGCGCGGCGAGCGCGAGGCTCTCGCGATCGCGTAGCCGATCTCGCCACGTGCTACCCACGGAGTGTTCCGAGGGCGGCGACTCCATCAAGACGCGCGTCTTGAGCTGGGCTTCTCGTCGAGCGTTGAACATCACCCGGGTCGTCAGCGCTAACAAGATCACCATGACCACGCCGCCGACGAGTTGGGCGAGTAGGAACTGCCATCCCAACAAGAGATAGAGCAAGACCCCCAGTTCAATGACCAGATTGGTGGAGGCGACCATAAAGATGATCGCGTTCGACCACGACGACCCGCGCGCGAAGAGCGCGCGCGACATGGCGCTGGCGGCGTAACTACACGACGACGACAACATGCCCAAAAGCGACGCCTTCGCCACGGCCCGTGGTGAGTTCGTGCCTAACTGGGCTCGCAGTGCGTCACGGGGAATCACGCTCTGGACGAGCCCCGAGAGGCTGAAACCCAACACGAGGGGCCACCAGGTCAGCCAAACCATGGCCGCGGTCTCCTTGAAGCCCACTGCGAACCAGTGCACGAACGCGGGGGTGGCGCCGATCATGAACTAGCGAGTGGTGGGAAAGCCGAGGTCAATCTGTGATTCTGACGCCTCGGGCCAGCGCGTCGTGATGACCTTGGCGCGGGTGTAAAAGGCGAAGCCCTCGGGTCCGTAGATGTGGGTGTGGCCAAAGAGCGAGTTCTTCCAACCCCCAAAGGAGTACGCGGCGATGGGTACGGGAATGGGCACGTTGATCCCGATCATGCCCACGTGCACCTGTCGAGAAAAGAGTCGGGCCGCGTTCCCGTCACGGGTGAACACGGCCACGCCGTTGCCGTAAGGATTGTTGTTCACGAGGGCGATGGCGTCATTGAAGGTAGCCACGCGCGCGACACCAAGGACCGGTCCGAAGATCTCATCGTCGTAGGCTTTGGTGCCCGGTCGTACGCCATCCAAGAGGCTCGGTCCCATGAAAAAGCCTTTCGGACTAGCCATCGACGTCCCGTCACGAACAACGGTGATGTCGTCGTCGGGAGCGGAGGTCACGTAACTCACGACGCGCGTCAAGTGCTCTTGAGTGATGAGCGGCCCAAAATCACTCGCGGGGTCGTCGCCGGGCCCGACTCGCAGCTTGTCGAGTCGCGTGGCGATCTTGTCGATGAGGGGACCCGCGACATCTCCCACCGCGACGACGACACTGATGGCCATGCACCGTTCCCCAGCCGAGCCGAATCCGGAGTTGATGGCCGCGTCGGCCGCCACGTCTAAGTCGGCATCGGGCAGTACGACCATGTGATTCTTGGCGCCGCCGAGGGCCTGGACTCGCTTGTGGTGCGCGCTCGCTACTTCGTGCACGTGGCGCGCCACGGGCGTGGAGCCCACGAAGCTGACGGCGTCAATGCCCGGGTGTTCGAGCAATGCCTGGACCGTGGTGGCGTCGCCCTGCAAGACGTTGAAGACGCCGTCGGGGAGGCCGGACTCTTTTAAGAGTTCGCCCAAGCGAACCGAGACCGAAGGATCGCGTTCGGAAGGTTTGAGGATGACGGCGTTGCCCGACGCCAGTGCGTTGGCGCTCATCCACAGCGGCACCATGATGGGAAAGTTGAAAGGCGTCACCGCCGCGACGACGCCCACGGGCTCACGGGTTGAATGCACGTCCACACCGTCGGCGACCTGATCAGAGAAGCCGCCCTTCAGGTGTTCGATCAGCCCGCAGGCGTATTCCACATTTTCCAGGGCTCGGGCGATCTCGCCTTTGGCGTCCGTGCGGGTCTTGCCGTGTTCGGTGGTGATGAGCGCGGCTAGCTCGTCGGTGTGTTCGACGAGGAGTTGGCGCAGCGTAAAGAGAATGTTGGTACGACGCGAAAGAGATGACCGGCCCCAGCTCAGCGACGCGGTGCGAGCCAGAGCGACGACGTCATCGATTCTCGACTTCGAGGGCACCGGGACTTTCGCGATGACTTCACCGGTGGCGGGATTGAAGACGGGCGAATGACCGCTCTCTTCAACCCGCGCGCCATTGATGAAGTGGGGAACCGATCTCATTTCAAACCTCTTTCGCAGTGCCAATCTATAGGGAGGCGCCATTTTGCCCGTTAGGGTTCCACCAGACGTCACTCTTCCCCGCAAGACTACGAAGTAATGAATTTGACTCAGTTGGCCAATCGCCAGGGGCTACACCCCCAGCCCGCCTATCGGTGGTGTCGCGAAGGAACTTTGCCCGTCCCCTCGCGAAGGATTGGCCGGCTCATTCTGGTGCGATTCCTCGGGGGTCGTTAGCGCGTGGCGAGAGTCCCGCGCGTGAACGAAAATGGATCGCTCACGATTCGCTCGAAACTGACGATACCGTCCGCAGAGATCGTGCTGCGCGTGACGACGTCGGGGGGTCCCGGAGGTCAGCACGCCAATCGCTCATTGACCCGGGTCGTGGCGTCGTTTCACGCCCTCGATTCCAACGCCCTCTCAGAGTCCGAGAAGCAGCGCGTCGCCGACGCGCTCGGCCCGGTGGTTCGCTCGAGCGCGAGCCGTTTTCGCTCGCAAGGACAGAATCGCACGGCGGCGATCGAGCAACTAGGCGAGAAGTTGGCCCTCGCGCTGGCACCTCGTACGCCACGGCGAGCGACCAAGCCCACCAAGGGCGCGAAGATTCGTCGGGTCGATGAGAAGAAGGCCCGCGGCCGTCTAAAGGAGCAGCGCCGCCGGCCCCTCGAGGACTAGCGCGAACGCTCCAGGTGCCGAGTGATGGCGTGGAGGGCTTTTTCCATCAGTCCCTGCAACGCCGGATCAACGTCTTCGTGGGGACCGCGAATAGGGGTCAACGAGGCGTAGCCCGCGACGAGGAGCGCGCCGTCCTCGTCGGCGTCCTCGTCACTCACGTCGCCGAGTTCGGGCGTCGCGGCGCCTAGGCGCAAGGGGAGCTCTCCTTCGTCGCTGAGGGCTTCACCCCCCGCGCGCGGTCCGGCGGCTTTGACGATGCCGGCGGTGGAGATGCGTCCGCGGCGCACGCCGCGCAACTGCTCAATAGGCAGGTTGGGCACGTTGAGGTTCAGCAGCGTTCGAGACGGCGCGCGAAAGAGTTCGTCGAGCACTTCAATGGCGACGGCCGCGGCCGTGTCGTAGTGCACGTCCTCGCCCCACTGCACCGAGACGGCGAGGCCCGAAAGGCCCAGTTGAGCCCCCGTGAGGACCGCGCCCACGGTGCCCGAGTGCAGGACGCTGCGACCCACGTTGGCGCCGGCGTTGATCCCCGAGACGAGGACGTCGGGCTGGAAATCGAAGCTGCCGAGGGCCCCCAAAATGGCGCAAAGAGCTGGCGGGGCTTCGAGCCCGTAGGCGACGATGGACTCGGCGCCGGCGATGCGGTGGCGCCGGTACTTGACCGTAGGTCGATCAAAGACGTCGCCCACGGCCGAGGACATGCCCGAGTAGTTCTTGTGGGGGGCGACAATGATCGCCTCGTGAGGGTGCTCCGAGGGGGTTTCGTCAATCCAGCGAGCGACGCTGCGGGCCAAGATGGCCATGCCCGGTGCCAAGATGCCATCGTCGTTGGTCAGCAGTATTCGCATACTGAGAACCCTAACTGTCGTAAGTTACGTAACAGTGAAAAGAAAGAAACGCCGCTGATGTTGCCTTCGGGAGAACAGTTCGAGATCGCGCACGGCGATCAACGGGCTGTCGTCACTGAGGTGGGCGCGACGCTTCGCACCTACGGCAACGGCGGCGTCAGTGTCATCGAAGGCTTTAGCGCCGATGAGGTACCCACGCACGCGCGGGGCCAAGTTCTCTATCCGTGGCCGAATCGGATTGGTGACGGTGAGTGGACGTTCTCCGACCGCACCGCGCGCCCCACCGTCGACGACGTCGAGCATGCCACGGCATCGCACGGACTCGTTCGTTGGCGCCCCTTTCGCGTTGAGGCCGTGAATCAGAACCGGTGCGTGCTGTCGCTGCTCTTACATCCGACTCCCGACTACCCCTTTCTTAGTGAGATCACCGTCGCGTATCACCTGGGTTCTCTCGGTCTGACGGTCACGACGACCGTCACCAACCGCGACGTGGTCCCGGTGCCCTTTGGCGTCGGCTTTCATCCCTACCTCGCGGTGACGACCTCCACCATTGAAGGCACCGAGCTCGAGGTGCCGGCTTCCGCCTTTGTGGNNCTTGAAGTCCCCGCGAAGGCGTACGTGGCGGTCAACGATCGACAGCTACCGACCGGCGAGATTCTGCCCCTCGCGGGAAATTTGCTCGATTTCTCCAAACGCAAGTCCTTGAGCGGTCATGAACTCGACGTCACGTATACCGAGCTCGTTCGTGACGACTCTGGTCTGGTGACGGTGACGCTGGAAGGCGCTAGGGGCGGCGAGATTGAACTAAGCCTCGACCGCAACTTTCCGTACTTGCAGATCTACACCGGTGACCACCTAGAAAAGGGTCATCGACGTACGTCGGTGGCGGTCGAACCGATGACGTGTCCGCCCGACGCGCTACGAAGCGGCAAGGACGTCGTGGTTCTCGAGCCCGGTCAGCACTGGGCCGGTTCGTGGCGTCTGCGGCGTAAGTGACGATGGGCGCGCGCGTGGTGCTGGTCACCGGATCCACTAGTGGCATCGGCGAAGCGACGGCGAAGCGCTTTGCGGCAACGGGTGACACCGTGGTCTTTAACTCTCGAAGCAGCGCTGAAGCGGGTGAGCGTCTCGTCGCCGCAACCCCGGGCTCGACCTACTTAAGGGCCGATATCTCTAACGCCGAAGAGTGCGAGGGCCTAGTTCACGAAGTCCTCGAGCGTTACGGCCGACTTGACGTGCTGGTGAACAACGCGGGCACGACCAAGGTCATACCTCACTACGATCTCGAGGCCGCCAGCGTTGAGGTGTGGCGCGAGATCTTCGAGGTCAACGTCTTTGGCACGTGGCGGTTATGCGTCGCGGCGATGCCCGCGCTTAAGGAGAGTCACGGTTCGATCGTGATTGTCTCCTCCTGCGCGGGAATTCGTCCGACCGGTTCGTCTATTCCCTACGCTGTTTCGAAGGCCGCCCTCAACCACCTAACGACACTCCTCGCCAAAGTCGTGGGCCCTGAGATACGCGTGAACGCAGTCGCGCCCGGACTCATCGACACGCCCTGGACCGCCGACTGGGACGCGATCCGAGGTTTCGTGCAGTCGGTCGCGCCCCTTCGACGAAGCGGATCATCTGAGGACGTCGCCGAGGTCATCGTCGCGCTCGCGACGACGTCGTACGTGACGGGTCAAGTTATTGCGGTCGACGGAGGGTTGACCCTCGCCGTCTGACGGGCCACCGGTGGCACCGCGAGGTGAATGAGGCGACAGAGCACTTTGGTGGCCGGGCGAACCATGACGCGGTCCTTGAGCTCATTCGTATGCACGCCTAAGAGTTCTTGCGCCCACGGGGTCAGTAACGACCAGGCACTGAGCACGAGAAGTCGATAGACGAGTCGCTGGGACCGACTCTTCATCACACCGTGGGCAATGAAGTCGCGCGCCACTCGTCCCTCGGAGCTAAGGCGAAGTTCTGGTCGGTAATTCCTGAGCGTGGCGTTGAGTTCCGCGAGCGAGGAGGGCGGGCTCACGACACCGAGCTCGAGCGCCAAGGGGACCATTTCACGTACGTAACGATCAGCTTCGTCGTCACGAAATGGGTGCGCGCCAAAACGTCGATACGAGGTAAGAAACATTGATATCTCGGCACAGTGCACCCACAACAAGAGGTGGGGATCGTTCGCGTCGTAGGGGACGCCGTCATCGGCGACGCCTTGGATGAACTTGTGCACGTTCAGTACGCGCGCGACCGCGGTGTGGGCGGCAGTCTTGGTTCCGTAGGTCGTGGCGTTGATGAAGTTGGCCGTCTGGAGAAGTCGCCCGAGTGGATCGTCTTGGTAGCGAGAGTGCTGGGCGACGCCCGCCATGGCGTAGGGGTGCAGCATCTGAAAGAAGAGCGACCCCAGTCCGCCAATCAACATCGAAGGCAGATCACCGTGTACGACGCGCGCGACGCCGAAGACGTCGCTGTAGGCCTCGTCGGGGTCAGTGCAGCGCGGCGGTGGATCCCCGGAGAGTCCGGCCGCGCGACGGATCGAGAGGTTGGCCCGTCGCCGCAGGCGAGTCGACGGGCCTCGAAACCACCTCACCGCCACCGCTTCCTCCTCGAATCTCTGGCCCTCACCTTACGGTGAAACTCTTCCAATTTGATCAGTCGTCTGCGACACTAGAGAGATGACTTCGTTGAAACGTCTTCGTTCCTCTTCGATCGAGAGCGACGTCAAGAGTGACCTCGAGACCAACGTCGCGGTAGTAACCCAGCGACCGTGGAACGTCATCGTGTGGAACGATCCCGTGACGCCGATGACCGTGGTCGTGGTGGTGTTTAAGCGAATCTTCGGTTACTCCAACAACAAGTGCACGCATTTGATGTTGACGGTCCACCACGAAGGGCGCGCCGTCGTGTGGTCCGGCCAGCGTGAACGAGCGGAATCGTACTGCGTAAAACTCCAGGTGGCGGGGTTGCAGGCCACCGTCGAGCAAGACGCCTAGTGCCGGGCAAGCTCTTTGTGCGGCGACGTGACGGCCGCGTCGAGGTGCGCCTCAACGACGCCGGGCGCGGCGTCATTCGAGAGGCCTTCGCCCACGTGGTGGCCGCCGAACGTGATCCCGAACACGACTGGCACCTCTCCTTGAATGCTCCTATTAATCCGAGCCGGGACGATGACGACCCGCTCTCGGCGCTGGCGCGTCAGAACGACATCGCCACCAACGCTGAACTCTCGATCATGACGTTGAATGAACAGTTCTTGAACGACGCTGAGGCGTGGGCCTGGCTGAGCACGCTGCAAGTGGCCCTTCGTTCAATGGCCGTCGTGAACGGAATATTGAGTGACGAAAAACTCGACTCGTGCGAACTCGAACTCTTACAGGAGATTCGAACGATTCAGCAATTGCTCTTTGACTTGGCGGCCTGTTTTTAACATTAAGTTCGAATGCTTTCCATGGTTTGAACTCTTAGGGTGAATAAGAGAGTCACGCAATCCCCTCTAGGCTTTGAGTCTTGACTATCTCTCGACGCTCGTCACTTCAACTCGCCAGTGTGCTACTTCTCACCTCGACACTGGTGTTCGCTGCTCCATTGATGGCGCAGGCTTCGGTAACGAACCCGACGACTGCTTCAATTCTCGCCGCGGCCAAGACCTCACTAGCCAACGCGTTGGGTGTACACGTGAAGGTCGTCACCGTCGCGGGCAAGGTGCACAGTACGCTGGTGGCCAACATCGGGAAAGTCAGCGGTTCCGAAACTTTCATCTCGGGTAAGGAGTCGTTCACGATCACCGTGACGTCAACGTACGCGTATTTGAGCGGAAGCGCGACTGGACTCACGAAGATCATGGGCTTGACTACAGCGGAACAAAAGAAGATCGGTACGGCCTCGATGACGATGAAGAAAGGTTCCACGGGGTTCACGACGTTTCATTCAAACATGACCACGGGGGCGTTTTCCCAACTGCTTCCTCCGGTACAGGGCACCACACTTTTGAGCAAAAGAGATAAGGCCACCAATGGTTATCAACTCACCTGGTCGACCAAGGCAACGAGTTCGTCACCCAAAACCACGAGACTCATGATTTTCTCGTCGGGCAAGACCACGCTGCCCTTGACAGTTACCGACACCAATTCAAGTAGCCACAGCCAGACGACCTATTCCAAATGGGGTGAAGCGGTGAAGGTGTCGATTCCCTCCTCGACGATCAGCTACGCGAAGGTCTTTTCGACCACGTAGTTACCGAGCCTTCGCCAGCACATCCGGGAATGGCGACCGTTAATATCTACAACGAGATCCCTCATGTCGAACGTCGAAGCCTCCGAGCTCTCCCACAGCAACACTGAAGGAAAGCACCTCGGCCTCGCGCTGGCGGTGATTTCGTGCGCCCAGCTGATGATCGTGCTGGACTCCACGGTCGTCAACGTGGCTATACCCACTATTCACTCGGCGCTACATTTCTCCCAAACCAATCTCGAATGGCTCATCACGGCGTACTCGCTGACCTTTGGCGGGCTCTTATTGTTTGGTGGAAGAACGGGCGACCTCTACGGCAAGCGACGCATGTTCATGATTGGCATCGCCATCTTTGCGGTCTCGTCGCTGCTGGGCGGTTTCGCGCCCACCGATCTGTGGCTGATTCTTACTCGTGGCCTGCAGGGTGTGGGTGGCGCGATCGCCGCGCCGACGGCGTTGTCGCTGATCGCGACAAATTTTGCCGAAGGTCACCAGCGCAACCGCGCCATGGGTGTCTACGCCGCGATGTCTGGCGGCGGCGGGGCGGCCGGACTTCTCCTGGGCGGCATTCTGGTCAGTTACGTTTCGTGGCGTTGGATATTTTTCGTCAATGTCCCTATTGCGGCAGTCGTGCTGTTCCTTGCTCCTCGGGCTCTCAACGAGTCTCACACCACCTCGGGGCACTTAGATGTTCCCGGCGCCCTCACCGCGACGGGCGGCATGCTCTCGCTCGTGTACGGACTCTCGAACGCGTCGAGCCATAGCTGGAGTAGCACGGCGACGACTATTTCGCTGGCCGTCGCGGTGGTGCTGCTCACCACGTTTGTCTTTATCGAGACACGCAGCGTTGAGCCCTTGATGCCGCTCAGCATCTTTAGGAATCGAAACCGCTCGGGTAGCTTCGCGATGATGCTCTGCATCGGTATCGCGCTCTTTTCGATGTTCTACTTCCTTACGCAGTATCTCCAGAACGTCCTGGGCTACAGTCCCATCCGTACCGGGGTGGGTTTCCTACCGATGACCGCGGGCATCGTGATCGCGGCCACGCTGTCCTCGCGTCTCGTGGGTCGAATTGGGATCCGAATTCCGCTGCTCGTGGGACCGAGTCTCGCGACAATCGGAATCTTATGGATCTCGCGCATCACCCCGACGAGTAGCTACTTCGGCGTGCTCGGTCCGCTCGTGGTCATCGCGCTGGGCATGGGTTTCTCGTTCGTGCCCCTCACCCTCACCGCCGTCTCGGGTGTGAAGCCGCACGAAGCAGGACTGGCGTCCGCGCTACTTAACACCATGCAACAAGTTGGCGGCGCGCTGGGTTTAGCGATACTCGCGACGATTGCCATCGACGCCACGAAGTCGAAGCTCCTCTCGCTGCACCAGGGCACGAGCGCGGCGATGAAGCTCGCCACCACGCACGGCTACGCCACGGCGTTTATTTACGCGGCGGGTATCGCGTTCATCTCACTGTTGATCTCGATTGTGGTGATTCGGGTCCCGAAGAGCACGTCGGGGGAGCTTGAGTTGAACCCCGAGATTCTCGCGAAGGTGACTAGTTAAGGGGCTAAAGGCGCCGCATCCCGCGCGTTCTATCGACTGTTAAGGATGACGCAGTGGCGTGCGAATCAATACGCGCACGACGTGAACGCGCTGATCAACGCCTTCAGGCCGTCAGCCCACGCCGCGGTATTGGCAGTGATGTACGACTCCAAGCCGGTCAGGCTCGTCGAGTTGGCTTCGTACTTCAAAATTGTCACGAGTTTATTGAGCTCCTGCTTCGACTTGGAGCTCGGAGCCACACTCGCCAACTTCTCATAAAACGGCAATAACGATTTGGCCCAGGCGTGGTACGACTTGGCGTTGATTGACGTCGGTGCCGTGGACGGCTTGTAGGTTTTTACCGCCGCGCAAAACGCGCTAGAACCCGAGGCTGAGCTGCTTGGCACGGCCACGCCCAGCGAGACGACCATCGTCGCCACGACCACGACGGCGCCCAGTACTGACCTTGAACTAGCCACTAGACGTCTGGTTTGACTACTCAATGTGTTTCCCCCTAAGTGATGGACGTCGCGTCAAATCGGCGCGTGACGTCCTTACGAACTGGAACCACCTCATTGGTGCCAATACGGCAGGTTTAGCATAATACTGAGGTCCGCCGGGCCCTAGCGCGACGCTCACCAAGGCGCATGGTCAACTCCCGTTGGCGAGGTACGTCGGTCATCCGGTGAGAGCCGCGACTCATCACCGACGACCCAGCCCGACGAACGGGTCGCCGGGCGAACGTGGTGATCAGTGGTGACCGCTCAACCGCTACCTACCGACGTCGCGTACTCGACTGAGTTGGAGCGAATGGTGTCGCGATACCAGTGGTAGCTCTCCTTCGCGAGTCGATCTCCCGTGGGAAAGTCAACCCACACGATGCCAAATCGTCTCGAATAGCCAAAGGACCACTCGAAGTTGTCCAGCAGACTCCACACGAAGTAGCCCTGCACGTTCACACCGGCGTCGATGGCGTCGTGCACGGCCGAGATGTGCTCTTGCAGGTACGCCACCCGGTTGTGGTCGAGCACGCGTCCATTTGGATCGACGTAGTCATCGAACGCGGCGCCGTTTTCGGTGATGTAGATCGGTAGTGTCGTGTAATCGTTTCGAATTCGAACCAGCAACGACGTCAGTCCCGAAGCGGCGATCTCCCAATTCATGGAAGTCCGGTCGCGCCCGGGTGTTTCGAGTGATCGAACGCGCAGGTCGGGGAACTGTTCACTCTCCGCCACGACGTAGCCGGCAAGTCGAGCCTCGGTGGCTCGAGAGGTATCAACCACGGTAGAGGGGAAGTAGTAGTTCACGCCGAGAAAGTCCAGTGGTTGGGCGATCAGTTCGAGATCGCCCTCTCGCACGACCGAAAAGCCCGGTTGAGTCTGGTCGTAATGATCGAGCATGTCCTGGGGATACTGTCCGTGAAAGATCGGCTCTAAGAAGAGACGATTGAGGTTGCCGTCAGCGCGCCGAGCCGCGGCGACGTCGAGCTCGTGCTCCGAACCGGGACGATGGTCACCCAAATTCAGCGTGATGCCGACCTTGGCCGACGGCACCGCCGCGCGAAGTATGGGAATGGCCAGGCCGTGAGCGAGCAGCAAATGGTGATTAGCGGCCGCGGCTTTGCCAATGTCTTTGAGTCCGGGCGCGTGGCGCCCCGCGCCGTAACCGAGCCAGGACGAACACCACGGTTCGTTTAAGGTGATCCAGCGCTCCACGTCACTGCCCAGGGCCCGTGCGACGAGGTCGACGTAGTCGGCGAAGCGCTCAGCGGTGTCGCGTTCGCACCAGCCGCCCTCGTCCTCGAGGGGCTGGGGGAGGTCCCAGTGATAGAGCGTGAGGGTCGGTTCGATGTTTCGCGAGCGCAGTCCGTCGACGAGCCGGCGGTAGAAATCGAGTCCACTCTGATTGGCGGGTCCTTTGCCCGTGGGCTGGACCCGCGGCCAGGCGACGGAGAAGCGATAGGCGCCTACGCCGAGTTCACCTAAGAGGTCGAGATCTTCCTCCATGCGGTGATAGTGATCACAGGCCACGTCGCCGGTGTCGCCGTTCCATACTGCGCCGGGCGTGTGACTGAAGTTGTCCCAGATGGAGGGACCTCGATCGTCGGCCAACGTGGCGCCTTCGATCTGATAAGAGGCGGTCGCCGTTCCCCAGAGAAAACCGGGTGGAAAGGGGCGAGTTGGACTTTGGTGGTGGGAGCTAGAGGTGCTCACGGTGGGTAGATCTCCTAGTAGTGGGTGGTCAAAATGTCATGGAGCCTCTACGCGAGGCCCCGCCACCTTGGTGCATGGCGGGGCCTCGCGTAGAAGAGTCGAATTAAGCCTTCGCCAGGTGCTTAAGGATCAACGGCAACTGCGGGTCCCCGGGCGACGGGTCGGCGTAGGGATTCTTCGCCGTCACGAAGCCAGTGAAATTGGCCGTCGAGTACTCATCCCAGTCCGCGCCGTAGAGTAGCGGAGCCACCGGAACCTGCGTCGAAACGAGGTTCTCCAGCGCCAGAACGGCCGCATTGACCGCCGCCGTGTTGGAGGGGTTGGTGGATGAGAGCGTCTTCAACGCCGCTTGAGCTGCCGCAGAATTGAAGCGACCGTAGTCACTATTCGCCGACGTCCCGATCGGAGCCGATTGGGTGTAGTCGAGCCAGTTGGCGAACTGCACGTACGGGCTCACCCCACCGTTACCCCAGTGGATAATCGTCTGGAAGTTGCCACTGGCTGAGTCGGAGTACCACTGCGACGCTTGAACGCCGTTCACGGTGCAGTTAATGCCTTCGGCCTGAAGCTCATTGGAGATGAGCTGGTCGTCGGCGTAGTAGTCCGAATACGCTGTCGGGTCCTCCACCGAGAACTTGATCTCGACGCCGCTCTTGGCGTAGAAACCATTCGAGTCCTTCGCGTAACCGTCCGCGGTCAAGATGGAAGCGACCTTGGCCGGGTCCGAGTGCGCCGAAAGGTCGTTGGTCAACGCCTTGCTCAAGAACGCCCCCTGACTGGGCAGAATAAGTCCACCCGACGACGTTGCTGGCTGCTCGTAGCCGGTCTCGCCCTTGAGGGAAAGCGCGCTACGGTTGATGCCCGCGCTGATCGCCTGTCGAACGGCGGGATCGCTCAGCGGTCCGGTGCCCGTCACGTTGAACTCCAGGGTGACCGTACTGCCACCCGCGAAGAACGTGTGGTTGGTCTTGGGGTTCTTGGCGACGAAGATCTTCTTCACATTGGCGATGTCATTGCCCGCCCAGGTCAATTGACCATCAGCGAGGGCCGTGGCGGCCGCCGTGTTCGAAGTGTACGAAGGGACGTTGACGCCACTCGGCGCCGGCGTGCCGTTCCACCAGTGGGGGTTCACCTTGTACTTCACTAACGTCGTCGAGTAACTGCTCAACGTGTAAGGGCCGGTGCCCATGGTCGTGGTGACCACCGCGGTCGCCGGGTTGGCGATCTTGGACCACACGTGCTGTGCGACCATGAGCGCGGTTCCGGCAATGGCCGTGATGTTCAGGTACTCGGGTGTCGCGTAGTGCAGCGACACCGTGTACTTACCCGACGTCGTGGCGTTGCTCGACATCGTCGGCACGCCGAAAACGTTGGCGGCGGGCACGCGGTTCAACAGGTCAAACGTGTAGGCCACGTCTGCCGAGGTGAAGGGCTTTCCGTCACTCCAGTGAACACCCTTGCGCAATTGAAAGGTCAACGTCTTACCCCCGTTGGACCATGCGTAACTGGTCGCGAGCCACGGGTACTGGGTGTTGGCCTTCAACGTGTCGAACTCGAAGAGCGGTTCGTTCACTAGCGAGCGAACACTTAGCTGCGTCGCAAACGAACTCGAGTCAAAGGGGTTGAAGTTGTTGGTAAAAGTTACTCCAGTGTTGCCTTCTATGGTCAACACCGCACTTTTGGCTGCTGAAGCGACTCCGACGGTCGCCGCCACCATGCCGATTGTTAAGCATGACAAGGCAGTCAATATGACTCCTATTTTTCTAAACATATCCATCCTTTATATTGATATTGTCCAGCCGGCCTTCGCCGACGTCGATTTGAACCATGTGGGTCCTTATTGCCTGACGCGAGGCCGGTTGGGCTTTCGCGCATGTGGCCGAGCGCACGACTCCAAGTACTTGGCCGTGCGACCAGCTAGTTGTTCATCGTCATGTCTTCGTCGTTTCCCCCTCTCGTCGGCGCTCTGGAAGCGCCATCTCGACAACGGCTTCGGACTCGTTCGCGTACAACCAACAGCGCGACGTATGACCCTCACCGACTTTGAAATCCGGTGGATCGCTCGTTCGACATACGTCCATCGCGAAGGGGCAGCGCGGGGCGAATCGACATCCCACCTCAGGCACGGCGAATGAGCTGTGCTCTTCGGACTGCGAAGCCATGCTGGTGGGATCGGAGGGATCGGGCACCGAGGCAATCAGCAACTGGGTGTAGGGGTGAGTGGGCGTATCGACCAGGGCCGTGCCGCGCGAACGCTCGACGATCTGGCCGGCGTACATGACGATGATTTCGTCGGCGAGGTACCGTGCCGAGGCGATGTCGTGGGTGATGTACAAGATAGCGAGGTGCTCGTTGTCACATAGCCCCTTCAAGAGGTTCAAGATGCCCAAGCGAACCGAGACGTCCAGCATCGAGATCGGCTCATCGGCTAACAGCACGTCTGGCTTCACGCATAGCGCTCGAGCAATCGACACGCGTTGCAGCTGGCCGCCGGAGAGTTCGTGCGGATAACGGTCTAGAAAGCGCTCGGGCGGATCGAGCGAGACCCGCGACAGGGCGGCCCGGGCCAGATCATCGACTTCGTGCTTTTGGGCGCCGTGAATAAGCAACGGGCGCTCCAGGCTGTGGCGCACGCGGTGGACCGGGTTATTCGATGCGTAAGGGTCCTGGAGAACCAACTGCACCTTGGACGCGTACTCCAGAGTGCGCTTGGCTCGGGCGGGGATCGGTGTGCCCTCTAGGACTAAGTCGCCCGACGTGGGCGAAATTATCCTCGCCAGCATTCTCGCGAGGACTGATTTGCCCGAGCCGCTTTCGCCCACGACGGCCGTGACCTGGCCTCGCACCAGGTCGAGACTCGCATCGTCCACGGCGCGAACGACACGCTTGGCTTGGAAGAGTTTTCCCGGTACGCGCGTGGCGAAGTGACGCGTCAGGTGACGAGCGCTCAGTTGCACGGGCGAAGACCTGTCGGTCATGTTCGCTCTTTCAACGCCGTGACGCGCGTGCGAGAAGGGTTCATCTCGCGTGAGAGCTCAACGGGTACCCGAACCGAGGGGTCCCCAGAGTGCAACCAACAGGCGACACTGCGATCCGAGTCGCCAATATTCGTCAGTGGCGGAGCCTCGTGCCGACAGCGCTGCATCGCGAAGGGACATCGCGGAGCGAAACTGCAGCCTTCTGGCAGTTCGGCGAGGTCCGGTGGCGAACCGGGAATGCCGGCGAGTTCACGTCGCTCGCCGTGTAAGGGCGGGAACGAGTTGAGTAGCCCGAGCGTGTAAGGGTGACGCGGGGCTTGGTAGAGTTCGCTCGCGCCCGCGCGCTCAACGATCGCGCCGGCGTACATAACGACGATCTCGTCGGCGAGCTCTACGAGCAGTGAGAGGTCGTGGGTGATGAAGATCATCGCAAAGCCATAGCGCGAGCGCAGGTCGTTGAGTTCGTTGATGATCTCTCGCTGGGTGACCACGTCGAGGGCGGTCGTGGGCTCGTCCATGATCACCAGTTCTGGATCAAGGGCCAGCGCGAGGGCAATCATGATCCGTTGGCGCTGGCCGCCCGAGAGCTCGTGGGGGAAGCGAGCCAGACGGTCTTCGTTGAGGCCCACCATTTTTAGTAGCTCAACGGACCGATCGTGACGTTGGGACCTGGTCATCCCCTTTCGATGCGTTTTCAGTACCTCGTTGAACTCACGGCTCACGCGAAGCACCGGATTCAGAGCGTTGAGCGCACTTTGCAAGACGATCGAGACGTGCGACCAGCGAATATTTCGCAGCTCCCTTTCGCTCGCGTCCACGAGACTGAGCGGCGTCACTTCTTCGGGGTCGCCCTCGTTGGTGAGATTCAATTTCACGTCCCCGCTGCTGATCACTCCGGGCGCCCGTAGCAGGCGCGTCATGGCGTACACCAAGGTGGACTTGCCCGAGCCACTTTCACCGGCGATACCGAGCACTTGTGAGCGGCGAAGTTTCAACGTCACGTCGTTGACCGCTCGCACCATGTCCTCACCAACGCCGTAGTCGACGCTGAAGTTGTTGACCTCGAGGACGAAGTCGTGGCGCGCACTGACCGGCGCGACGCTGTGTTGGGGGCTCTCGGTCATTTTGGCCGCGCTTTGGGTCTTGAGCGGATCGGCGATCATCGGCTCACCAACTTGGCGTGCGCCGCCACGACCGCTTGATTTTGGGTGGAGTGGATGACTGGCGTAAGACCGAGTCGGATCCGACGGGGCAGGCCCAACTTGCGTCGCTGGCGCGAGGTGAGCCCACCCGCGCGAAGGCGCGGATTGATGAACTCATCGATCCCGAAGTTCACGAGCGCGAGACCGGTGCCCACCAGGGCGATGCAGATCCCCGGTGGGACGAACCAGTACCACTCGCCCGAAAGAGGCGCGTTATTCGCCTGAGCCCAGTAGAGCATGGTGCCCCAGTTCCACACGGCCGTACTGGTCAGCCCGATGTAGGCGAGCGTCACGTAGGCACCGATGGAGTAGAGAACCGTAAAGAGGAACGAGGAGGCGAGAACGGGCAGAAGGTTGGGCGCGACCTCGGTGAACATGATCCGAGAACGCTTCTCGCCAATGATTCGCGCCGCCTCTACGAAGTCACGATTGCGTAGAGACATCGTCTGAGCGCGGAGAACTCGCGCTCCCCAGGCCCACCCGGTGAGGCTGATAATGAGTCCAATCACGAAGAAGTTCGAGCGGCTGCTGACCGGGAGGTAGCTGTCGATCACGATGAGCAACGGGAGGCCCGGTATCGCGAGAAAAACGTTCGAGAGGAGGGAGAGTCCCTCGTCGGAGACGCCGCCGAGATAACCCGCGGCGATGCCCACGGTCATCGAGAGAATCGTGGCCGCCAGCCCCGCGAGCAGGGCCACCACCATGGTGGCGCGCGCCCCGACCAACAGCTGGGAGAAGATGTCTTGACCGAGGCTCGTGGTGCCGAGCAAGTGGTGCGCCGAGGGCGATAGCAACGGCGCGAAGGCGGTAGAACTCGGGTTGTAAGGCGCGAGCCACGGCCCGATGACGGTCATAATGATGAAAAAGCCGACAATGACTAGACCGATGATGACCTTGGGCGATCTTGGTAGGCGTAGGGATTTCATACCGCGGCCACCGTTCTTGTTCGCGGATCAAGCCAGAGGTAGACAATGTCGGCCAAGAAGTTAGCGGCGAGCACCGCGAGCGTAATGACTAGGAAGATTCCTTGGATGAGTGGGTAGTCCTCGTTGAGCACGGCCTGCAAGAGAAGATCGCCAACGCCGGGATAGTTAAATACGAGTTCCACGAGGAGCGCGCCGGACACCACCAGACCAATGGCGAGCGACAGGTTGGCGATACTGGGAAGAATCGCGTTTCGCGCGGCGTGCCAAATCACCTTTCGGCGCGGCAGGCCCTTCGCCACGGCCATTAGAACGAAGTCTTCGCCGATCATCGTGATCATCATGTTGCGCATGCCGAGCATCCAGCCCGCGAGGGAACTCAAGACGATCGCAAGCAGTGGTAATTCGCCGTATCGAATCACGCTGGAGATGTAGGCCAGATTCCACCCAGGGGTCACGGTTTGGCTGTAGGCGCCGAGTACCGGGAACCAGTGCAGGTCACTACCGAAGAGGAGGAGCATCACTGTGGCCAAGAAGAAGTAGGGCACGGCTTGGAAAAAGGTAGCGGTGGGGATCAGTGCGTCGAGCCGTGAACCACGGGTCCATCCGAGCAGCGCCCCGCCAAAAGTGCCTATCGCAAAGCTAAATATGGTCGAAAGCCCAATGAGCCCTACCGTCCAGGGCACCGCTTCGCGCAGAATTGAACTTACCGGCGCCCCGAGGGTTATCGACACGCCGAAGTTGCCGTGAAGGAGTTGGGTCAGGTAGGTGAAGTACTGCGCGATGAGACCTTGATGAAAGCCCATGCCAAAGGAGAGTCGAATGGCGCGAATCTCATTCGGTGTGACCGTACCGGTGATCTTGCCGATCAATGTCTGAATCGGATTGCCGGGCATCAGTCGCGGCAGAAGAAAATTTGCGGTGATGGCGACCCACGCGGTGACGATGTACAGCACGAGGCGACGAGCGAGCATTCGCATTCTCAGCCCGCCTCCGTTCTCTGGGTAATGAGTTCGCCGAGAGATGGTCGAGCGTCGGTTTCGTTGACGCAGCCGCAACTCTCACGTACCACGAGTTCGGTCGGTAACACGATGGTTCGCGTGACATCGTTGGCGTCATCGAGCATGGCTACTAGCGCGTCCACGGCGACTTCTCCGAGAATGCTGCCCGACTGGCGAATGGTGGTCAACGAAGGATTGAAATATCGAGTTAACGTGATGTCGTCGAAGCCGGTGACGACGAGGTCCTGTGGAACTCGAAGTCCGCTGGCGCTGAGCGCGTAAATCACGCCCACAGCGGTCTGGTCATTGGCGCAGGCGAAAGCCTGGGGCAACGGCTCGTCGCGCATGATTCGCGACTGCATAGCCGCTTCGCCGCCGGCGGAAGTCCAGTCGGACTCCAAAAGGTCAACGTCGTCGAGCGTGCCTCCTAACTCCTCCACCACGTTGCGAAACGCAATGGCCCGGGCGACGCTGTCGGGGCTCTCCTTTAAGCCCGTCACGAAGCCAACACGCGTGATGCCGTGGACATTGATGAGATGCTCGGCCAGGCTCCGCATGGCCTGTTCGTTATCGACTCGAACAGTGACGGCTGAGGTTGAATCTCCTTTTCCGGCGAGCAAGACCAATGGAATCCGTCGAGCGAGATCGGCCACGTCGTCGTCACGGAGTACTCGGTCGAGCAGAACCAGTCCATCGACCGTGCCGGTCAGACTCAACAGCGACGGCATTCCCGACGGGTGACTGTCGTCGGCGCTACTCAACAAGAGCGAGTAACCGAGTTCAGCCGCGCGCTTCTCCGCTCCTCGAATGACGATGTCGGTATAGAGAAGGCTTGCCTCTTCGACTCCGAGAACACTCCCATCAACGGTTGCGCGCATGAAGACCAGACCCAAGATCATGTGTTTGCCACTGGAGAGACCCCGAGCGACGACGTTGGGCACGAACTCCAGCTCTTCCATGGCGGCCATCACTTTGGCGCGCGTGGAGGGACGAACTGAAGAAAGTGAGTTGAGGGCTCGGCTCACGGTGGCCGTGGAGACGCCGGCACGTCGCGCGACGTCGTAAATCGTTGGCGGTGAATCAACCACCTAACCCCCCCAAATCTCCCCAACAGAGCCTTTGTGTAACCGCTTACAGTCCTGCAACCGCTTACAACGTAGACTGAGGATTTCACGTTGTCAAGTCAGAATTGCCACCAACGGGCAAAAATTCACGTCAGCTCGCCTAGAGTTCTTCACTGAGTATTACCTGTTCAAGAACGAAATAGAGAAGTAAAATTCTTCGGTCGCCCGAAGTGTCATTGGTCAAGCGGCCACTTGTGAATAAATTCTCATGACTACGTTGACACCGCGACACCGGAATCGAACGAGCGCAAAGATCATGTCGGCAATGTTGCGTGGGCCTGTGGCGTTGGAGTCGGAGAAATGAGTCGTGGCTTTACGCAGCGATTCGTGCTCCGGCCACGGGTTGAGCCCGGAACCTATTGATTGAGAAAAGGTTTCCGATGCTTCGGTCTGTTCGCCGAGGTCGTTTGTAATCAAGGATATTGGCAATCGTTCGACGGTCTGGTCTCATAGTGTTCCAGAAATATGGGACTTACGATGAGGCCTTTTTTGAACTAGTAGCTCGAGATCTTCCGGGCCATTTTCAACTTCGGATTTACGCGATTCGCGTGCGGGTTCAAGTTGGGTCCCTGGTACCTTGAGCCCTAACCTCACGAGGACGCACATTGAGATCCGGGGCACCGACCACTTTGACCTCCAGGTGATCGGGGATCATCTTCACTCATTCGATTAGTTCATGGATAAGGACGCTTCGCTCTTCGACGTTGGCTGTGTGTCGGGCAAACGTGTTACCGGATTTACCGACGGGCGATCAGGTCCTGCGGTTCGCTCGATGAGAGAAACCGGGTTGTGGGTGGGTGGCACCGGTGACGACCTACATTGGCACGTATGTCCTTGTCAACTCCCACGCTGCACACCGCTCGCCTGCGACTGCGTCCCTTCAACGACTCGGACGCGAACGCCCTCTTCGCGCTGCACAGCAACGCAAACGTATTGCGCTACTGGGACGCGCCGCCCTGGAGTGAAAGTCGGCGCGCCGAGCAGTTCATCACGGCTTGCCGACAGATCGCCGAGGCAGGCACCGGGACGCGGCTGGCTGTAGACCGTGTTTCCGGCGGGGCGTTCATCGGCTGGTGCGGCCTGACCCGGTGGAACCCGGACTACCGCAGCGCGTCGATGGGCTACTGCTTCGACGATGCCGCGTGGGGCCATGGCTACGCGACCGAGGCCGCGCGGGCCATGCTGCAGTGGGCATTCGACGCGCTGGAACTGAATCGAGTCCAGGTCGAGACCGATACGCGCAACGCGGCATCGGCCCGCGTTCTGGAGAAGCTCGGATTTGTGCGTGAAGGGACGTTGCGCGAAGACTGCGTCGTGAATGGCGACGTCTCGGACTCGTGGGTGTACGGGCTGATCAGGCGGCAGTGGCAGCCGTCGTCGGATCCGGTTCCCGCTCGCTGAATCTTCGCTCGTGTGACAGCACATCGGGCCCCTGAGGCGAACCCGCAGGCTTAATATTGTGATAAGTGACTTTCCCGAGCTACTCGTATCGGTTTGTGTCAGGAGTCCAATCATCGAACAAAGGCAGTGCAATTAGATTCGTTCAGGAGTGCTTCCGTTGAAGGGTGTGTTGGGCAGGCCAGGTTGTTTAGGAGTGCGATCCCTGTTTGCACCTCAAATCGCGGCGCGTTTCCTCGAAACCGGACCTATCGGAACTCCGGACACAACAATTGATTCGTTCACGACTCGACGTTATGATCCGTGCTCATGGCGCTGAAACCGTTGTCGGTGCGTGGACTCCATGGTGCAGGAGCACTGCTGGTAATCGCCAGTGTCCTGGTTTCGATCGTCGGTCCTGCGTCGAGCGGAGTGGCTGCCTCTAAGCCGCCTCAGCCCGATGTCCTGCCGATCACGGCCACTTTCGTTCATCCGGTCACCACTTACACGGTTGAAGTCAGCGGTGGCACGGGCACGATTCATTACGCGTGGGCGAACTCGAACTCGTGTGGCTCCTTTACGGGTGGTAACCGACCTACCGCGACCTGGTCGCACCCCGATAGCAATGACCCGAATAATCCAGGTGCTGACTTCGCGCCGGGTTCATGTCCGAACGAGCCCGTACACCCTGGCGCGATCACCGTCACCGTTACCGACGAGAACTACCGGTGTGTCGCGGGCTACTCGGGATCCGGTCCGGGAACGTCGCCCGAGGGAGGTCTGTGCGTAGCGGATGCAAGGTCGACCACGACCACGTCGACCACGACCACGTTGAGACCGCCGCCCGTCTTGATCCCTCACATCGTCAACTACGTCGAATCCCCTGAACTCTTGTATAAGCGCGTGATGGGGGAGTGTTCCAGAGAGAACCTCCAGATAGCAAAAAACGGTGGCCTGTTCTCCTACATTCCTTACTTCAAGGATGTGATCAAGGGAACGGCCGGCCTCAAGGAGAAGGACACCTTCGTCGAGACAATCCTGGAAAAAGTCGGATTATCGAAGGTCGGACTCGGGACGGCGGCCTTCAAGAAGGGCTTCGCAGTCATCTCGATTGTCGGCGACGTCTCGGCGATCACGTTCAACGTCGGTGCGCTATACCAAGGTTGGCAGGCGGCCGATCCGCCTCGGTCCGACTATCAGAAATTCGCCACCGTGAGCAGCGTTAAAATTTCGCTGCCCGCGTCGTTGACGGCGTACGCGCCAAAGGCAGTGACCGACGCGGGCAACGCGTTGTTACGCAACGGTGCCCAGTTAGAACGCGTGTCTGCTGCATTGCTAACAACGTTCGAGCGCGTCCAGGGCGCCTACCACGCGAAGAAGGCTCGCTTCGAGACGCGCCAGGCCGCGCTGGCGGCAAAGTTCGCCGACCGCGCAGCCGTGCTCACCGCGGCCCAACCGGCACTCGCCGTAAAGCTGGTCGCGGCCACGCGCTCAGTTGGCGCTCCCTTCACGTTGCCCGCATCCATCGCTACGGCGGCGTCGGCCAAACAAACTACCGTTGCTCCGGGCGTTCAAGCATTGCTCACGCAACTGGGCATGACGTCCAAAGCGTTCGTGCTGGCAAAGACGCAACTGCTCGGGGGCGTCAAAAGTTCGTTCGTCTTCCCCGACTTCCTCGCGCCGCCCCACGCGGCAGCGCTCGCTAAAGCCTCGGCCGTGAAGCTTCACACCTTTGCAACCTTCCTACGTAAGATCGCCAAAGGCTAAGCATTGAGTCGTGAATTGACCAAGTAGATCCGCTTCTTTAGGGAGACTCGCGTCATAGCGGGACCTTCTGTCTCGGATCAGTCTTTTGCGCTCGACCCAGAAAACTCGAGTACTCGGCGCGAAGGGTGATGTCACGCAGTCGCGAGCATGGCATGGATAAATTGTGGCGTGCCCGAATTGCCCGAGATGCAAGCCTTATCTGAACGACTCAACGCGCTGCTCGCGGGCGCCACGCTGCTCCGGGCCGACTTGCTCGGATTCTCATCCCTCAAGACCTACGCACCCACGCCCGACTCCGTACTGCTTCACCAACTCGTATCCGTTTATAGGAGGGCTAAATACCTGGTGTTGGAGTTTGATGACGGTATCCGCGTCGTGTTGCACCTATCTCAAGCGGGGCGTTTAGACGTTGAGCAACCACCGAAGCAGACTCGGCCCCGCGGCTCGGCAGTGCGCTTCGTGTTCGGTAGAGGCGGCGCCGGATTCGAGGGGCCGGACGTCGGCGTCTTAGTGCGCGAATATGGCACTCATCGAAAGGCCTCGTGGTGGGT
Source organism: Acidimicrobiaceae bacterium (assembly GCA_003134515.1). GTDB lineage: Bacteria > Actinomycetota > Acidimicrobiia > Acidimicrobiales > RAAP-2 > RAAP-2. The sequence continues at coordinate 24,344 of PLBM01000032.1, forward strand.
ACTCCGGCCCGAAGAGGAGGGGCCGCTAGCCAGGCTCGGGCCCGAACCGGGAAGCGAAGATTTTGCTGAACTTATCCGTACCAGTAATTCGAAGCGTCGTCTCACCACCGACCTGCGCGATCAGCACGTTGTGTCAGGTATCGGCCGAGGCTGGGGTGACGACATTTTGCACCGTGCCCGTCTGTCGCCCTTCGCCTCGTTCAGCTCGTTGAGACCCGAGCAGCGTGAGTCGTTGCTGAGCGCCGCTACCAGTGTGTTGGACGAAGCACTCGAACTCGAGCGCACTCGCGAGGGCGGACTGTCGGAAGCCAAGCTTGGTGGCCGATTCAAAGTACATGGTCGCGCCGAAGAACTATGCCCTTCCCCGTGTGGCGATACGTTTCGCCGCGTCTCTTTTGAGTCCTACGAGATGACGTACTGTCCCTCGTGCCAGACGGGCGGACGACAATTAAAAGACCGACGTTTGTCTCGTTTTCTTAAATAGTGGAGCACTTGCGGCTACAGATTTGGTGCGCCGGCCGGGACTTGAACCCGGAACCTGTTGATTAAGAGTCAAATGCTCTGCCAATTGAGCTACCGGCGCGTGGCGAGTCTATACCGCCGATGCGTCGGTACCCGGGCGACTAGTTGTGTTGGATCGCCTTCACTTCGAGAAACTCTTCGAAGCCGTACTCACCGAGTTCGCGTCCGATGCCCGACTGCTTGTACCCGCCAAAGGGGGCGACAATGTTAAAGGCGCCGCCGTTGATCTCGACCTGACCGGTGCGGATTTTGCGCGCGACCTCAAAGGCCTTCTCGTCGCTGCCGGCCCATACGCCGCCCGCGAGTCCGTACGCGGAGTCGTTCGCGATAGCGATGGCCTCTTCTTCGGTGTCGTAGGGGATGATCGAGAGTACGGGCCCGAAGATCTCCTCTTGGGCGATGGTCATGTCGCTGCGCACGTCAGAAAAGACCGTGGGCGCGACGTAGTAGCCCTTTTCGAGGCCCTCGGGTGGCGCGACGCCGCCCGCGATGAGTCGCGCGCCTTCGTCCACGCCCTTATTGATGTAATCGCGCACGCGCTGTTGTTGGACCGCACTCACTAGTGGTCCGAGGAGACTCGATCCGGTGATGGGGTCGGCCGGCATAAAGCCCGCGGCCGCGGCGACGGCGATGTCTTCGACCTCGCTCAGACGCGAACGCGGTACCACCATTCTCGTCAGCGCTGAACAGGTCTGACCCGAGTTCAAGTAGCACTTGAAGACGCCGTCACTGACGGCCTTGGCCAAGTCGGCGTCCTCCAGGATGACGTTGGCGGACTTACCTCCCAGCTCGAGCGACACACGCTTGACCATCTCGGCGGCCAGTTGCATGACACGTTTTCCCGCGCGGGTTGAACCGGTGAAGGAGATCATGTCGGTTTTGGGGTGAACGACGATCGCTTCCCCGACGACCGGTCCCAGTCCCGTGACCATATTGAACACGCCCTTGGGCAGACCGATTTCGTGAATGATGTCGGCCAAGATAAAGGCGTTGATGGGCGCGACTTCACTCGGCTTTAAGACCACCGTGCACCCGGCGGCCAGTGACGCGGCCACTTTGTTGGCGATCTGGTGCAGGGGATAGTTCCATGGCGTGATGGCGGCGACGACGCCGACGGGTTCACGAACGAGCGTGGAGTTGCCGACTTCTTCTTCCCACACAAACTCCATGGCGCGCTTGGCGTTGTCGCCAAAGGTCATCGTAGGGAGTCCGGCCTGGATGCCCTTGGAGAGCATGAGCGGCATGCCGACTTCGTTCGCGATGGTGAGAGCGATCTCGTCGCTGCGTTCGGCGAGCTTTTCTGAGATGCGCAGCAAGAACTCACCGCGCTCCTTGGGACTGGTATTGGCCCACCCGCTAAAGGCCGCGGCGGCGGCTTCGACGGCGCGGTTGGCCTCTTCGACGGTGCCCGCGGGAATGGTGGCGTACAGCTCGCCCGTACCCGAGGTGGTGACCTCCAGAGTTTCAGGTGAACTGGCCTTCACCCACTCGCCGTTGATGTAGAAAGAGTCGCGAACGATAGTCATAAGAACCTCCTGTAGCGAGCGCCGATCGGATCGCTAAAGCGAAATCTACTCGCGATTGCACATCGTGTGACCACGGACAATGGCGTCCGCTGGCTGCCTAATAGTGTCAAAGTCCTTGGGGTGAGCGACGGGGGTCGAACCCGCGGCCTCCAGGACCACAACCTGGCGCTCTAACCAACTGAGCTACGCCCACCAAGACTTACCAGTATTGCACAGCGATTCTCACCGTTGACGAAAGTTGACGAACGTGTTCACTACGCTTGAAACCGCGCCCCTGTAGCTCAACTGGATAGAGCAGACGGTTTCTACCCGTCAGGTTGCGGGTTCGACTCCTGCCGGGGGCACCGTTGCGTTGAACCCGATGTCACGCTACACAACAATGCCCGCGTGTCATTTACTTGACACGCGGGCATTGTTGTATCGGCGTTAGTGCGAAACGGTGTAACTGTAGGGAATCGCCGCGAGCTCGTCAGCGTTCGGCCAACTGTAGCCAGACAAACTCCCCAGTGCGTAATCGTCGACGTAGAGAGTTCCTTGGACCCTGCTCCCCCGAGTACTGGACACGTTGATGGTCACCGGAATGATGGCCGATGCCCCAGAGGCCAAGTACACCGGCGCGAAGACATTGGTAAGTCCCTCGACTGCTGACCAGAAGTCACCGGTCAACGACGTCATCGTCGGGTCGAAGGCTTGGGTTACGGCGTTCAGGTTCGCGTTCGCGGTGACCGATGGTGCTCCCGAGGCCGAGTACGGCCCGATTTCGTCGGGGTTGAGTAGCCACAACCCCGGACTGACTTCGGGTTCGTTGAGCGTCACGTTGGCGCTGTCCCCATTAATCGATCCCGTCGTCGTCCACCGACTATTCACTCCGGGTGAGATATCAGGGTCACCCGGGAAGTACTCGAGGTCGAAGGTCACCGGTGCAGAGCCGGTAATGCTCGCCTGGAGCTGACTCGTGTGCGAGGGCACGAAGTAGTACGGGAAGGTCAGTCCTGCGGGCAGCGGAAGCGTCATGGTCGGAGTCGGCCCAGGGACAACGAGATTCTGGTCCAGCAGGCTGATCGTCTCGTTCTGGTTTAACCGCGGGTCGACGAAGAACGCCTCAGGGGCGCTGCCGGTGTTCTTGACGTTGACGTTGAACGTCTGCGTACTTCCTGTTTCGAACCTTGCGTGATTGGGAAGGTTGCTGGTGACGTTCACCTGGTTGAACTGGATTGTGCCCGTGAACGGCTCGCTGAGTTCGAATCCGGAGACCGGATTGAACCAGTCGACGATAAGAGACCACTGTCCGCCCACGGGATTCACGGCGTAAAGGTTCGCCGTCAGACCGTATGATGGTGTTGGACTAAATGAACCGTCGTTCGTGACGTTCGACGAATAGCCAACCGTCTGGCCACTCGGGTTGACGAGTTCGGCGATGAAGATGTCATAAGGGTCGTCCTTTAGAGCCACGCTCACGTCGAGGTCGTTCAGACGATACGGCACGTTGAACGCGTAGGTATTCGTCGTGGCCGGGGCCCCGGCGCGA
>PLBM01000032.1:27936-28877 GCA_003134515.1 Acidimicrobiaceae bacterium
AGGCTCGAGACGACGACCGACTGACTGGAGTCACCCGAGACGCTCGAACTCGTGAGCGAGAGGTGCGCGGAGCCAGTCTGACCGGGTTGGATGGTCAGAGTCGACGGGCTGATGTGGGCGCCCGGGACGTAGGTCAACGTATTGGCGCTCCACTGTATTGTTCCACTGGTGCCGATGTAGGGGCCCGCGTCGGCTGCGGTGAAGAACACCGCGGTCCANNTGGACCCGTTGGGCTCAATGAGCGCAAAGGGGAGCAATGAGCTCTGTCCGGTGTTCGTGTAGTCGGCGGCGAACTCGAGCCTCGACAGGCCTTGCGTCGCGGGGACCGTGAAGTTCTCATCCTGATAGACCTCGTTCACTCCGCTCCAAATCGGGAATATCCCGGTGTTGGCGGGACACGATCCCGTCGCCGTGCCGGGCTGCATGCAGAAGGAGCCGGTCTGGGGAGCAACGGGCGTAGACGCAAGCGCCCTGGTCGAGAGGTTGACCGTGACCGGGTTGGACCCGGTGTTCGTCACCTGGACGGATTGGTAGGAGGTGTCGCCCGGGTCTTGGACCACGTTGATCTGTCCGGGATTAAGCAGCAGACCTCCGCCGGAGTTGCTGAACGAGTTGTGACCGTGGTTCCCACCGTCGATCGACTTGGCCTCTTTCACGGCCGCGAGGACGTTCAAGAGTCCGGCGCCCTGTTCGGTCGCGGGTGCGCCGATGTCGGTGGCCGTGCTCATGAGGATCTGCTTTACCAGTGCCGGCGTGGGATCGTTGCCGTTGTGCGTCGAGGCGTAGGCCTGGATGACGTCGGCGGCGGCGCCAGCGGTCAGCGGGGACGATTCGCTCGTCCCGCCAGTGAACTCAATGGGTGAGCCGGTACCGTAGGGTGAAACGGCACCGGGCTCGTTGGTGCAGTCCGTGAACATTGCGACGTTTGTACTGCAGAGCGC
>PLBM01000094.1 GCA_003134515.1 Acidimicrobiaceae bacterium
GATTAGCGAACATCTAGCGGGTGCTGCAGAAAATGCCATCCTTAACATCTCGTCAGACACGTGAACCCCGTCGGCGATGAGTTGGATGGCGACGTCGTTTCGCGTCAGTGATACGCCGGCCAAACCAGCGAAACGCGCACTAAGGGGTTCCATGGCGTTAAAGAGATGAGTAACGGCTGAAGCGCCGGCGTCGAATCCGCGTTCGGCCTGTTCTGACGTGGCCGCGCTGTGACCGAGTGAAACGATGACTCCTCGCCTACGACACAATTGAATGAGTTCGATCGCGCCTTCTAACTCGGGAGCGATAGTCATCATGGAAATTTGACCAACGTTGAGAAGTTTCTCTAGCAGTGCAACGTCAGGGGCTCGGAGATGACTGACCGGGTGGGTTCCCGCGCGCTTTGGCGAAAGAAATGGTCCTTCGAGGTGAACGCCGAGAATCTTGGCACCACCAACTTGACGGCTTCTCGCTTGGTCGATGCGTTGAACCGCGCGCTGGACTTGATCGAATTCACTGGTAATGAGTGTGGGCTGAAAGGCCACGACGCCGTCACGGTACAGGGCGTCGCCCATGGCCAGAATCTCGTCAATTTCGGCGTTCAGCAGGTCGATGCCGAAATAGCCGTTGATCTGAGCGTCCACAAAGCCCGAAGTGGCAATGCCGCTTCCCGGGTGAGAGAGGCTCACCGCCGCAATTTCGCCGTGATGAATCGCGACGTCTCCGTGCACGAGCGTGCCGTTGACGAACGCTGCTCTCACGCCCAGTCGAGTCCAGGTGCGGGTAGTGGATCGGTCTTGGGGTTCGCGCGTCGAGTTCGACCGCAGCGAATCCAGTGTCGGGCGCAATCGACCTCCATTGAGAGTGAGTCGCCGCGAGGCTTCGTCGGCGTCCACGTGGCCGACGAGCATCGCCGAGGCCACTTTGGGCTTCCAGCTACTGGCTTCGAGAGCACGCCGTGCTTCTTCGACGGAAGCCTCACTAATCCGGGCCACGATACGCACCGAGCGATCCCGCAGTTTCTCGTTAGTGGGACGAAGGTCGACCATTAAGTTTCCGTATGTTTTACCGAGATGCACCATCGTCGCGGTTGAGATTACGTTCAAGACGATCTTCTGGACAGTTCCCGAGTTCATACGCGTCGAACCGGCGATTAGTTCGGGCCCGACCGCCACCTCTATCGGAAAGTCGACGTCGTGCCCTAAGGGTGTGTCGAGATTGCACGCGATGCCAATGGTTAACGCCCCCGCGCTTCGCGCGCCCTTGACGGCGCCGAGTACGTAAGGGGTGCGCCCGCTCGCGGAGATGCCAACAACGCAATCGAGCTCGGTCACCGAGAGGCCACGGATCACTTCTACGCCACCTTCGAAGTCATCCTCCGCATTCTCAATTGGTACGCCAAAGGCGGTGGTGCCTCCTGCCAGCACCCCCACGACTTGACCCTCGTCAACGTTGAAGGTCGGACCCGCCTCGGCGGCGTCGAGCATTCCGAGTCGCCCCGCGGTGCCGGCACCCACGTAGATGAGACGGCCCCCTCGCTCGAACCTTTCAACAATGGCGGTCACGGCTTGAACGATGGCGTGTTGGGCGGGTACCAAGGAGTCGGGAATCCGGCGGACATCAGCGCACATGACGTCCACGAGGTCTTCGACCGAGAGTTCGTCGAGTACGGACAACTCTGGTCGAACTTGCTCGGTGCCCAGGAACTCCAGATACTCGGTGTCGCTACTATCCATCACGCTAAGGACCTGGCAATGGTGCGGTGGATGGTCGCTCGAAAGACCGCTTGGCGCTCTAACTGGCGGGTCGGGTGAATCGCATTGCTTAGCAGCACGACGCCAATATTGGCCTCGGGCGCGACGAGCAGCGAGGTGCCGGTAAACCCGGTGTGCCAGAACGTTCCGCCGGGCCACGCGCCCCACCCCTTGGGCTCGAGCCGCCACCCGAGTCCGCGAACGTCGGGCGGCCGCCCCGCTTGCACACGTGTCATGCGAGCGATGGTAGAGGAGCTCAGTACGGGGTGATGTCGCGGGTTCAAGAGCGCCGTCACGAAACGGCCCAGGTCGTTCGCCGGGCCAAAGAGACCGGCGTGACCGGCAATCCCGTTAAGGGCCCACGCGTTGCCGTCGTGCACTTTGCCCCAGATCAGACCGGGCTCTAAACGCTGGTCACCGTCGAGTTCAGTGGCTGCGGTGCGAAGTCGATTCGCGGCACTCGGACGATAGTTCGTCGCGCGCATTTGAAGTGGGCTAGCCACCACCTCTTTGAAGAGTTGTTTGAGCGATCGGTCAGTGCATTGAGTGATCGCCCATCCCAAAAGTATGAAGTTGAGGTCGCTGTAGAGGACTTCCCCGGGCGCGGTACCAAGGGCAGCCTCTTCGTACAGCGCACGTCGGATCGCCCGCAGGTTTTGGCCGAGGTGGAAGAACGGTCGGTGGGGAGTCAGGCCCGACGTGTGGGTAATCAACTGGTAGAGCGTGAGGTCATCGCGAGGAAAGCCCGGGAGCCACGTCACCACGAGGTCTTTAAGTTTCCACCGGCGGTTCTCTTCGAGCCAGAGTGCGAGCGTCGTCGTGGCGA
>PLBM01000067.1 GCA_003134515.1 Acidimicrobiaceae bacterium
ATCGAAAAGGCCCCGGCCACCAGTCCGGCCAGTCCCGCGAGGCGAACAATGTTGTGACCCGGATTCGCGCCGGCGAAGCCCAAAATGAGCGACACGTTCGTCACCAGACCATCGGAGAGTCCAAAGAGCGCGGCTCGAAAGCCACCACCACTTATCTGGCGGTGGTGCGACTCAGCGACCGGAGAACTCACGATGTGAGTCTATTGGGGGCCTGGTAGCGAAACGATGGCTTCGTAACGAAAGATAGAGTTGGCTCGGAGGCACACCATGACCACGAACGTCAACAGCACCGAAGAACTGACCGCCCTCGTCGGCACCCATTTGGGATACTCCGACTANNGCGACCGGCGACCACCAGTGGATCCACGTCGACCCCGAACGTGCCGCGAAGGGTCCCTTCGGTCACACCATCGCGCACGGCTACCTCACGTTGTCCCTGATTCCGGTGCTCTTGAGCGGCATGCTCAACGTCGAGGGCGTTACCATGGGCGTGAACTACGGCACCAACAAGGTCCGCTTCACCTCACCGGTGCCCGTGGGCTCGCAGGTTCGCGCCGGCGCGACGTTGGCCTCGGTCGAAGAGGTCGCCAATGGCGTGCAGATCGCGATGGACGTCATCGTCGAGATCAAGGGAGCGCCCAAACCGGCCTGCGTCGCCCAAGTGATCTCTCGGCTCTACCGATAACACCTTGACCGGCCCCACCCTCCCCCAGGGCGACGAAAAGACCGAGCAGGTTCGCGCCATGTTTGACGCCATCGCGTCGCGTTATGAGCTCGTGAACAAGCTCATGACCTTTGGTCTCGACGCGAGGTGGCGCCGTCGCGCCGTCAGCGACCTTCGACTCGCCCCGAACAGCGTGGTACTCGACGTGGCCGCGGGAACTGGGGACTTCACGCGCGAGTTACGCCACCAAGGTCAGCGCGCCGTCGCTACGGACTTGAGTTACAGCATGCTCTACACCGGTCGAGAAGTTCTCGAGCGCGTCCAGGCCGACGCCGCACGGCTGCCGTTTCGTCGCGCCAGCTTCGACGGAGTCACGTGCGGCTACGCGTTGCGCAACTTCAGCGATCTTCAACGATCATTCGAAGAGATGGCGCGGGTGCTTCGACCCGGGGGACGACTTTCGCTGCTCGAGGTCGCCGAGCCAAAAAGGGGACTTTGGCGCGTCGGTTTTCGATTCTGGTTTCGAAAGGTGGTGCCGTTCATAGGTTCGATCGTGTCGGACCGTGCGGCGTACCACTATTTACCGGCGTCCACAGCGTACCTGCCTTCATCACGTGAAATCACGGCCATGCTCAACCGCGCCGGATTTTCTGCCGTGAACAATCGCCGGGTCATGGGCGGACTCAGTCAACAGTTTCTCGCGACGAGAACCACGTGAACTTCCGGCGAACGGCCATCGCCCCGCTCCACGCGGACACCCTTCGAACGCTTGGCGCACGTGACGGGTGGCTCGTCGAGACACCCGATGTCCTGCGTGTCGGCTTTGGTCGATTGGTCGAACGGGTGCAACTCGCGAGCGGATTGAGGTCGCCGACCAACGCAATGAGCGCTCTTCAGCGTCACGAACTCCTCGGCGATGACGGCCCGCCGGGCTCGGGCGTCGTGGCCTTTGCGACGTTGCCGTTTGACCGCAACGCTCCTGGTGAACTCCAGATTCCCCAGTTCTGCGTTACCCAAACGAGGTCGGGCGAGGCGTGGGTGAGTTCGCTAGAGGGTTCGAACGAGTGGCGTGAGCTCGTCGAGTCGGTCGTCGCCCCCACGCAAGAGACCCAGAGTCTGCGATCGCTCACGTATCAGCCGACCCCCGAAGAGTACGCCCACAACGTCGCGCTCGCGGTCGAGATTCTTAGGCGAAAGGAAATTGACAAAGTTGTCCTCGCGCGTGCCGTCATGGGATCGGTGCCCGATCCCATCGACCCTGCCGCGATCGCCCAACGCTTACGACTGCGAGAACCGATCTGCACGCTGTACAGCCTTCCGACCGCCGACGGACGGCGATTCGTCGGGGCCAGTCCGGAGTTGCTCGTGCGACGCAAGGGCGACGAGATCCAGTGCAATCCGCTAGCCGGCACTATCGCGCTGCCACCCAACGTCGCTCCCGACGATTATCAAACGTGGCTACTCGGCAGTACCAAGAATCTCCACGAACATGCCGTCGTGGTTGACGAGATCGTGCGCGTGCTCGCCACCATCTACGACGACATCAATGCCGACGCCGAGCCCTCAATCGTGACGCTGCGCACCGTGGCGCACCTGGGAACCTGGGTGAGTGCCCATTGTCACGCGCCCAACGCCCCGGACGCGCTCGATGTCTTACGACTGCTCCATCCCACGTCCGCCGTCGGCGGCATTCCCCGAGAGAGTGCGTACGAACTGATCTGCCGTCTCGAACAACGTGACCGCGGTCACTTCGCGGGGCCGCTCGGATGGATTGACGCCAAGGGCGACGGCGAATGGTGGATAGGGCTTCGCGGCGTACTGCTCTCGGGACGCGAGTTCGAGGCGTGGGCCGGCGCGGGCATCGTCAGTGAGTCGGATCCCATTGCCGAACGCGAAGAGACAAAGAACAAACTCGCCGTAGTCCTCTCCACCGTGCTGGTGGACCTCGTCTAGCGAAGATCGCGCTGAAAGGGCCGTTCGAGGGCCCACTTGGTCACGAGAGCTAATGCCTCAATGACGATTGCTTTGGACATCTTGGACTCGCCTCGTTGGCGGTCCGAGAAGGAGATGGGCACCTCAACGATGCTCGCGCCGGCGCGACGCGCCCGGTACGTCATCTCGATTTGAAAACCGTACCCGTCGGCTCTCACCGTTTCGTAGTGCATCTTTTCCAATGCTGAGCGCGAGTAGACGCGATAGCCCGACGTGGAGTCGGCCACGCCAAGTCCGAGCACGATCGACGCGTACTGATTGCCCCCGCGCGACAACAGCCGTCGCGACCAGGTCCAGCGTGGGATGTGACCGCCTTCGACGTAACGCGAGCCAATGACCACATCGTGCTCGCGCGCTTGGGCCAACAGTGTGGGCAGGGCCCGAGGATCATGGGAGAAGTCACAGTCAATTTCGACCACGTGGTCGTACCCGTGTTCGAGGCCCCAGGCGAATCCCGCACGGTAGGCACCCCCGAGTCCACTCTTCGCGTCTCTCTCCAGCACCTCAATGTGACCCAACTCCTCAGCGACGACGCGGGCCTTCACCGCGGTGTCGTCGGGGCTGTGATCATCCACGACGAGCACGTGACACTCAGGCACCACCTCACGCAACGTGCGCAACATCAACTCCACGTTGAGAATTTCGTTGTAGGTGGGAAGCACCACGAGCGTGCGCATTAGGGAATTCTACGAGTAGTCCTAGACATGGCCAATCGTGTTCCGCCTCTTCGGCTTGGGAGAATGGCGCGCTTAAGGAGGCGCTGCTCCAGTTTGACGTGCACCTCAATGTCACAGCCCCTGCTTACTCTAGGACCATGACGCGCTGTCGAACCTTTCGCTTCCGTCTGCACCCGACGTTCCGCCAAACCGAGTCGCTAGCGCGGCAACTCGACTATCGACGCGAACTTTACAACGCCGCGCTCGAAGAGCGGCGCGGGGCCTGGGCTTGGGAGCGGCGCTCCGTCTCTTACGTCGACCAATGCCGGACCTTGACGGGTCTTGTTGACGTGCGCCCAGAGGTCGTCGCCTCGGGCGTGACATTGTGCCGGGGCACCTTGAAGCGCCTCGATCGAGCTTTCGCTGGCTTCTATCGACGGGTGAAGCGCGGGGGTACACCGGGCTACCCGCGCTTCAAGTCCGCGCAGCGCTTTAACTCCCTGGAGTGGGAGGACCGCTCGGGATGGAAGGTCAAGGAGAGTGATCGCCGTCTCTACCTGCTTGGAATCGGCGAGGTCAAGACCAACTATCACCGCGCGCTGGCTGGCATGCCCAAGGCCATCACGGTCAAGCGCGAAGGCACCAGGTGGTGGCTGAGCGTGCGTTGCGTCGACGTTCCGGCCCAGCCGCTCGAACCGACGGGCCGCGACGTGGGCGTCGATCTCGGGGTCACCAATGTCGTGGCCCTTAGTAATGGTGAGCTCGTGGTGGGAGAACATTTCGGGTCTCATGCGAGAGCCCGTTTGACTGAGGCCCAGCGATCGCTCGCGACCAAGCAACCCGGGTCGAACCGACGGCGTCGTCAGGTCGAAAGCGTCGCCCAGCTGCACCGCAGAGTTACCCAGCAACGTCACAACGCCGCCCACCAACTGAGCCGACGACTCGTGAACGACTACGACTTGATTGTGCTCGAGAAACTGGTGATCACCAATATGGTGCGCGCGCCAAGAGCGCGCCCTGATCCCGAACGCCCCGAGGCATTCCTGGTGAACGGTGCCGCCGCCAAGGCCGGGCTGAATCGATCTATCCACGACGCGGGGTCGGGAAATCTGACGTCACTGCTCTCCTACAAGGCTGAAAGTGCCGGTCGGATCGTAGTGACTGTGGACCCCCGTCACACGAGCCAGCGATGCGCCGAGTGCGGCCACGTTGAGGCTGGCAACCGCGTTACCCAAGCGGTGTTTCGATGTCTGGTTTGTGGTCACGAGGACCACGCCGACGTCAACGCCGCGCGCAACATCCTTCGGGCCGGTAGAGCCCTGCTGGCGTTAGCCAGCGACGGTCGAATCTAGGCCACTACCCTTGAGGAAGCCCTATGCCTGACACCGCACCAAAAAAGCGCTTCGCATTACCGCGCGAGATTCGCTTGATTCTTAGCTTTGGCTCGTTAATCTTCGTCTTGGCATATCTGGTCTTGCCCCTGTCCGGACCGGCTCGTCACTCACTGCCGTTACTCGCCTCGGTCAATCCCCTCTTAGTCATTATTGGCGTCGCGTTGGAGGTCAGCGCGATCCTCGCCTACGTGGAGCTGACGCGCACGGTGATGCACCCCTACGCGCCAAGTCGCCTCAATACCCTTCGTGTGAATATGGCCGCGCTGGCGATCAGCCACGTGGTTCCCGGGGGCACGGTCCCCGCGGGCGCCTTCTCCTTTCGGATTTTCAACGAACTATGCGTGCCCAAAGAGACCAACGCTTTTGGTCTGGCGGCCCAGGGCGCCGGTTCGGCGGTCGTGCTGAACATCATTTTCTGGATCGCCCTCGTCATCTCCATCCCGCTCAATGGGTTCAGCCCCGCGTACGGCTTCGCCGCGCTGATCGGTGTCTTTTTGCTCATGGCCTTCTTTGGCACCATTCTTTTGATCACTCGCGGCCAGCGACACGCCGACGCGTGGCTGCGCGCCATTGCACGTCACGTTCCTTCGCTCAACCCCGACGCCATCACCGCTCTCTTGGCCAAGGTCGCCGATCGCATCACGCTGCTCATCGCCAATCGACGCAAGCTGTGGTGGGCTTTCACGTGGGCCACGCTGAACTGGCTCTTGGACGCGACCTGTCTCTGGGTCTTTCTCTGGTCCTTTGGCGTTGTCGTGTCGCCCATTGACCTGCTGGTCGCCTACGGGCTCGCCAATGTGCTCGCGGCCATTCCTTTGACGCCCGCCGGACTGGGCGTCGTGGAGGGTGTGCTCATTACCTCACTCGTGGGCTTTGGCGTGCCGCACAGCCAAGCCATTCTGGCGGTCCTCGCTTATCGCCTCGTAAACTTTTGGATTCCAATTCCCTTGGGTGGAGTTGCGTACGCAAGTTGGCAGTGGCGCCGACCGGCGGACATTAGACCTGCGAAAGCGAGCGGGAGCGATCCATTGTGAGACGTTTGAACTCCCACTGCGCCGAGAAGTTGTTTACGGGTTGAAGTCGCCGCCACCGTCGATCGGTGCCCAAGACCCAGGTAAAGAGGTCGTCACGCCACGTGATCTCAAAGGCCTCGCGCAGCTCACCCTGGAGTGACGGGTCTTCGATGGGCACCATCACTTCGACGCGCCGATCGAGGTTACGCTCCATAAGATCGGCGGAACCGATGTACACCGAAGAATCGGGATCACCCCCACTGCCAAAGATGAAAATGCGCGAATGCTCGAGGAACTCGCCCACCACCGAGTGGACCTTGATGTTCTCGGACAGTCCGGCGACGCCCGGGCGAAGAGAACAGAGCGTGCGCACGACCATTCGTATCTCGACGCCCGCGCCGCTGGCTTCGTAGAGCGCGTCAATAATCGCGGGGTCGGTAAGGCCGTTGACCTTTATGGCGATCTTGCCCCGAGTGCCGCGGTCGCGTTGGGCGTTGATGAGCTCGATGACACGCGTTCGGGTGTTCAACGGACTCACGATGAGCTTCTCGTAGTTGCCGATGCGCGCGAAGCCCGTTAAGAAGTTGAAGAGCTCGCCCACGTCGTGGCTGATGGCCGGATCACTGGTGAGCAGGCCAAAATCCTCGTACACGCGGGCGGTCTTGTCGTTGTAGTTGCCAGTGCCCACATGCACGTAGCGCACGGTGGTGTCTCCTTCGGATCGCAACACCAGCGTGATCTTGCAGTGCGTCTTGAGCCCGACGATGCCGTAGACCACGTGCACCCCCGCGTCTTCGAGCGCCTTAGCCCACTCGATATTGGCCGCCTCATCGAAACGGGCCTTCAACTCGACCAACGCGACTACTTGCTTACCGCGCTCGGCCGCCTGGATCAACGAAGCGACGATCGGTGAATCGCCCGACGTTCGATAGAGCGCCTGCTTGATTCCGACCACCTTGGGATCTAGGGCCGCCTGCGAGGTGAACGGCTCGACCGAGTCGGTGAACGAGTCGTAAGGGTGATGGAGCAATATGTCGCCTTCACGAATCGCCGCGAGCACGTCGCCCACGTGCTCTCCGTCGAGCAGACGCTTGGGCGTACGCGGCGACCAACTTTCGCCCTTGAGATCCGGCCGATCAATCGCATAAAGATTCCACAGATCGCTAAGACCGAGCATCGCGTCGTTGACGTACACGTTCGACGGGTCGAGTTCGAGCTGGTTGACGAGGAGCTCCAAAAACTCTTCGGACATCCCGCGCTGGATCTCTACGCGCAACGCTTTGCCAAAACGGCGCCGACGAAGCTCGACTTCGAGCGCCACCAACAGATCGTCGGCCTCATCTTCTTCCAGCGTGAGGTCCGCGTTGCGGGTCACACGAAAAAGATCCGCTTGTCCTATGGTCATGCCGGGAAATAGCCGATCCAAATGGGCGATGATGAGGTCTTCCAGGAGACACCACTGGTCGGGACCGGCCTTTAAGAATCGTGGAAGCGAGTTCGGCACTTTCACGCGCGCGCTGCGCTCATCGTTGGTCAACTCATCGCGCACCGAGACCGCGATATTGAGCGAAAGATTCGAGATCATCGGGAAGGGGTGGCCGGGATCGACCGCGAGCGGTGTCAGCACCGGGTAGACGTTTTCGTCAAAGTAACGCGCGAGGATCTCTCGCGCCTCGAGGTCGAGATCACGGTACGGCACGATCGCAATGCCGCCTTCGGCGAGCTCGGGCAGAATCGAATCGAGCATGAGACGATCTTGACGTTCGGTGAGTTCAAGCACTCGCTCTCGAATCTCGGCAAGCTGCTGACGGGGACGTACGCCGTCGACCGACAGAGTCTGCACGCCGGCGGCCACCTTATCTTCAATGCTCACGACGCGTACTTGAAAGAACTCGTCCACCATGTCGGCGAAGATCGCGACGA
>PLBM01000006.1 GCA_003134515.1 Acidimicrobiaceae bacterium
GGCTCGGGCGGCGCGTTCGTCTCGGGCGGCTCGATTGGGAACCTCTCGAGTCTGACGGTGGGCCGCGACGTCGGGCGGGCCAAGCGGCCACAACTCAATCCGCGCGACGTTCGATTCGCCATCTCTGAAGACGCGCATTCGAGCATCGGCAAGGCGCTGCACGTCCTCGACGTCCAGTCGCTCGTCGTCGCCACCGAAGACCNNCACGCGCACCGCGCTCGAAGCGGCACTCAACAGTGACCCCCAACGCGACAACGTGATCGGCGTCGTCGCGACCGCCGGCACCACGAACGCGGGCATCGTCGACGACCTTGAGGGGCTCGGCGCCTTCGCGCGCGAGAACGACCTCTGGTATCACGTCGATGGTGCGTACGGGGCCGCGGCCCTCTTCTCGCCGACTCATCGAGACCTCTTCAAAGGAATTCGTCACGCCGACAGTTACATCGTCGATCCCCACAAGTGGCTCTTCGCGCCCCTCGACTGCTGCGCGTTGATCTATCGAAACCCCACGGTCGCTCGACTGGTCCTCGCCCAGCAGGCCAGTTACCTGGACGTGCTGCACGAGGGATCGAGCGAGCACTACGACTGGAACCCTTCGGACTTTGGCATCCACCTTTCGCGTCGCGCGCGCGGGCTGCCCTTTTGGTTCTCGCTGGTGACCAACGGCACCGCCGCCTACGAGTCAGCGGTGCAGTGCGCCATCGACCTCGCCCAACGCACCCAGGAGTTGATAAACGAGTGCGACTACCTAGAGATGGTTCGGCCCTCGAGTCTCTCCATCGTCCTCTTTCGCCGTAAGGGTTGGAGCGCCGAGCGCTACAACCAGTGGAGCCACGAACTACTTGCCAGCCAAGTGGCCTTCGTCACCCCGACCAAGTGGGAAGGCGAGACGGTCGGGCGCATCGCGTTCTTGCACCCCAATTCGACCGAGGAGATGGTGCGAACGATCATCGAGTCGCTGGGCGACTAGCGGGTATCCAAGAGCGGATCGCTGGGCGTGCGCGTCGGCTCGCCGCGCAGAGTCCGCAGTCGCCACGCGATCCCGGAAAGGGCTTCTAGCACGACGCGATTGCCGAGGTACGCCGTGACCTCGGCGTGGTCGTAGGGCGGGGCGACCTCGACCACGTCGACACCTCCGAGCGCCACGCTCATCGCCACGCGGCGCACCGCGTCGAGCAGTTGGCGGCTCGTGAGCCCGCCGGGCTCGGGCGTGCCCGTGCCGGGCGCCGATCCGGGGTCCACCACGTCAATATCCACCGACAAAAAGACGGCGTCGCACTCTTGGACCGCGATCTCGAGGGCCTCGTCGAGCACCGCGTCGAGCCCGCGAGCGACGATCTCACTCATCTCGAACGAACGCATGCCCTGTTCGGCCATCCAGCTCAAGGTCTCGGGACCGGGCCAGTAGCCGCGAAGGCCGATCTGCAAGAAGCGGTCCCCGCGGCACGCGCCCGATTCGATCAATCGACGCATGGGCGTGCCGTGGCCGTAGAGCGAACCCATTTGGCTCTCGCCGGTGTCGGCGTGCGCGTCAAAGTGAATCACCGATACCCGTCCCCAGCCCACGTGTCGCGCCACGCCGGTCACGTCGGGCAAGGTAATAGAGTGATCGCCGCCGAGGATGATCGGCGTGACCCCGGCGCCGGCGACGACGCTGATCCGATCTTCGAGTGCGTGCAGGGAGCGTTCAGTGTCGCCCGAGGGCATCTCCACGTCGCCCAAGTCCACCACCGCGAGCTCCACCAGGGGATCGACGCCCAACGCGAGGCTCGGGCGTTGGCCGTCGTGGGGCAGGTAGTCGGTGGTGCGCATCGCCTGGGGCCCGAAGCGACATCCCGGACGGTGCGAGGTCCCCCCGTCAAAGGGCGCGCCCACGATGGCCGCCTTCGCCTTCGACCACTGGCTGAGATCATCGGGGTCGGCGCTCGGCACGCCCAAAAACGTGGCGTCGGGTCCGTAGAGGTTACCGACGCGAGTCATGACCTTCGAGTCTAGAAACCATCAGTTGGACTGGGCGAATATCTCGTCCAGGCCGAGCGCTAACTCTTCGACGTGACGCGCCCAGATCGAGAGGTGCCCGTCGCTTGGATGGTGGTGCGCCGTCGCGCTCGGTAGATGGCTCGCGAGCCACGCCCCGTGCGCGGGCGGCACCATGAGGTCCGCGTCGCCGTACCACACCGCCACGGGCACGGCGATGGTCGTGGGGTCAAATCCCCACGGCGTGATGAACGCCACGTCGTCGTCGTAGTGGCCACGCCACCCGTTGAGAAAGCCGTGGCGTACGCCGGCGGTGAAAACTTGGCGGACCCGGACGTTCGCTAACACTTCCTTGTCGACCTCGGGCAGCAGTCCACCGAAGAGCTCGATGATGTTCGCCTCGGTCACTTCGGCACAGGCGGCCCCGACGGTGGCGATGAACTCCTCGAAGGGAGGACCGCCCGCTTTGGCCAGCGCAAACTCCTCTATGTTCTCGGGCCCCATGCCGTCGGTCCACTCAATGTCGGCGTCGTTGGGAGCGATGCTCGCGAGCGACACCGCGCCGAGACAACGCGGCGCGTCGAGGGCGGCGCACGCGAGCGCGTGGGGCCCCCCGCCCGACTTACCCACGGCAGCGTACGAGTCGCGATGAAAGAAGTCCAGCACCGTCGTCACGTCCTTCACTACCGAGGCGACGTCGCGACCTTCGAGGCGCGACGAGTTGCCGTAACCCGCTCGCGACGTCGTGACGAAGAAGAAGTTCCCGTACTCCATGAACGATTCAAATTCCTGCATCATCAAGGTTGAACCGGGCGTGCCGTGATGACAAAAGATCGTGTGTCCCGAAGGGTGGCCGAGAGTCGCCGCTTCTAGGGTGCGTCCGTCCGGGCACTCAATGAGATGTTCGCGATACGCCACATGTCTCCAGACTCTGCACTTCCAACCCTAGGCTTCGTCAACGACGCCACGCCGATCGGTCAGTGCCACTCGCACCCTTGCCGCGCCGGCGTCGGTCCTGTAGAACTTCCGGGCAAACCGTCAAGAGCACGCCCACTTTGACCGTTCGAACTCGCTGCGAGGGGTGAAGGACGACCCGGAACCGTCGAGCGACGGCGGCCCCACTCGAACGACTCGAACGACTCGCTACTTCGTCACGCTGAGCGCCACACCGGTGTTCAAGATCTCTACCCAGGTCTGGCCGGGGGTGAGAGTGATGGACTTGCCCGAAGCAGTCGTGTACTGGATGACGTCGGCCATCGAGGAACCCCTCGTCCACGTGCCTTGCACTTCACGCCCGCCACTAAAGATGGTCGCGTTACCCGAGCCTTGAAGATTGGCGTAGGAGTTTTCGGTACCGATCCCATTGACGTAGTTGACGAACATCACCACGACGTTCTTGGGCGACTCACGAACGCCCGTGCCGGTGACGTCAGATAAACCAAAGAGCGTGCGGTCCCATGACTGGGTCGTGACGTCCCAGGTCCACGTGACCGGGTAGAGGCTCGGAAAGGGCACCACGAAGCGCAACACCTTGGTCCCGGCCGCTTTCACGTGACTGGCGCGGTACGCAAAGAGGGCCGGTGGCGGCGTCGGGGTGCCGGCAAAGGCGAAGAGCTTGGGCGCCACAGCAAACAGATTGTGGGGCGCGTAGCGGGTGGGGTCGCGATACATCGCGGTCCCGGCCGAGCTCTCATCGACTAGCTTGACCGGCGCGGTGGAGATGCTAGTGATCGCGTAAGGCGCGCCCCCAGAAAACGCGAAGATGCCCCCGAGCGGCCACACGATCTGCGTATCGGTCGGGCGCACCGAGCGAACGGGGCCGACCTTCACCGGCGCTTGGGAGTTGAAGACGGCCGCGAGTCGCGTAATGCCCCCGTTGACGATCTCCTCGTAGACGACGTCGGCTTGGTCGATGCCCCACTGTGGCAGGGCCTGCGGCGTGTTTTCCACCTTGATCGTCAAGGCGGGACGAAGGATCGCCGTGCCCGACGGATCGCTCAGCCCAGTTAAGGGCGCCGTGGGATAGGTCGGCGCGGGCTTGGTCGTCGTGGTCGTCGCCGAGTTGTGAAAGTGCGAGTAGGCCACGACGCCCCCCGCGATGACGACGAGCGCGACGAGCGCGATCAGGTATTTGCGCATTGAACAAACCTAGTGAATGACGCCCGTAAAGTGTGGGCACATCTTCTTCGTCAGAGCTGCTTCACGATCACCGTGTGGGGAAGATTCGTTTCGGGACTGATATGTTCGGTCCCGTCAAGGACGGTCCATCCGGTCGCCCGATAGAAACCGAGCGCCGTGTCACGGGCGTTCGCCCACACTTGCCCTACGCCCTGGGCGCGTAAAGCTTCCTCCGCCCCGGCCAGGACGAGTGCCCCGTAGCCCTTACCTTGAATGTCAAAATCCGTCGCCATGTAGCGAAGTTGATCGGTAAAAAGGTGCGCGCACGATGGCGCCGTCGAGGGAAAGAACGACGCGCTCACCACCAGTCGACCGTCGAGAAATCCCGCGAAGTGCAACGACGTTTCCTCCTCGTCGCGGGGATCCGCGACCGCCTTATTGGGATCGTCTCCCCGCAAGACCCGTCGACGAAGTTCGTAGAGCACACTCGCGTCGACTTGCTTCACTTCAAACTCAGGCGTCGACAAGGGACCGCCTCATCGTGATTAGTTCCAGCGATGGGTCTCGAGTCATGGTACGGCTCTCGCCATTGGGCGCAAAGCCCATCTTCGAATAGAAGGCCCGAGCCCGAACCACTGAAGAGGTGACCTCCAGGAAAAGTTCACTCGCCCCTTCGCCCCTCGCCCACTCCTCGACGGCAGCGACCAGTACGGCGCCAACGCCGCTGCCTCTCACCGAGGTCGTCA
Source organism: Acidimicrobiaceae bacterium (assembly GCA_003134515.1). Lineage (GTDB taxonomy): Bacteria > Actinomycetota > Acidimicrobiia > Acidimicrobiales > RAAP-2 > RAAP-2. The sequence goes on from PLBM01000006.1 coordinate 4,842, forward strand.
AGTACATCCCATACAGCCAAAGGGCTCCGGGGTGCTCGTCGTTCAGCCCTCCCGAGATCATGCCCACCACGACACCGTCGCGTTCGGCTAAGAAATAACACCTCTGCGCCGCCATGGTGCGCCATTGGTCGTTGGAATAGTTGCTGGCCATCTCGAAGGTCGAACCGAAGGCTTCGGGCGTGTCGCTCAGCGCTTCGAGACGAATCGCGCGAAGTGCTGCCCAATCATTGGCCCCCGTGCGACGCACGGCGAACGGGCCGTCACTCACTGTTCCATACCCGCGGGCGTCGTGCAGCGTTGATGCATCCGACCATTCTTTCATGAACGAGCGGCGCGGGAACTGGACGTGATCGCGAGTGCTAACGCGCGAGGGGCGCCGCGCGCTGGGGCAGTCGAGCGGAGTAGATCGAGTAACCGTCGATCTGTCGCACCAAGAAAGTGGCGATAACGGTGGCGGCCATCATGGGAATCATGATGGCCACGCCGCCGTGGGTCAGCTCGATGACCAACACCAGACCCACGAGCGGCGCCTGCATCGTCGCGCCGATCATGGCCGCCGCGCCCACCAACGCGAAGGCCCCCACCGGCGTGCCGGGCCAGAGGTGGAGCCACGCCGCGCCGAGAAATCCGCCGAGCAGCGCCCCGGTACTAAGAAACGGCGTGAAGACGCCGCCCGCCGCGCCACTGCCAAGGGTCAGCGCGGTGACCAGAGGTTTAAGCGCGAAGAGGGCGAAGAGCAGTCCGATACCGCTCGCGCCAAGAAACGCCTCGTGGGCCATGTCCTTGCCGTTGCCAAACAACTGTGGGTACCACAGTCCGATGACGCCCACCACCAAGAACGCCAACGGCATCATCCAAAAGATGTTGGCGCCCTTGGCCCGGTGATGCGACACCCAGCCGATGAGACGAACATAAAAGACGGCGAGTAGTCCGATGACCACGCCCGCGAGAAGCGACCACACCATGAGCGACGCGCTGAATCGGTAGTTCGGGACGTCGGCGTAGGTGGCGCCACTGGGTAGGTAGATCCACGCCACGACGGTCGCGATGAGTGACGTCGCCAGTGCCGGAAAGACCACCGGCAACGCGAAACTGCCGTAGAGTACCTCGGCCGTGAAGAGAGCGCCGCCAAGGGGCACGTTGTAGACCGCCGCGAGACCGGCTCCGCCGCCACAGGCCACGAGCAGGCGCTTTTGGGCCGGGGTGAGATTGAACCAACGCGAGATGACGCTGCCCGACGCGCCCCCCATTAACTTGGGCGCGGCCTCACGACCGACCGACGCGCCCAGTCCGATGACCACTTCAGAAACCACCGAGGTGAGAAAGCTGCGCCGCGGCGAGAGTTCGCCACTGCCGCTCCACACCGCCTCGTCGATCTCGGACTTTTCGTTCTTCAGGTATCGGCGAATGAGGTACCACGACACCGCGCCGATCACGCCGGCGATGAGGAGCGAACTGATTCGCCGCAGTCCCGACACCGCCGCCACGGCGTTTTGAAAACTGCCCGAGTGGTAGTTAAAGCCCACTCGTTCAAAGACCGCCAAGACCCACATCAGAAAATCACCGAAGAGACCAGTGGCGACACCGGTCAGCACGACCGCAACCCAGAACCTCGGCGTGAGTCGCGCGTCCCCGTCGTGGGTGACGTTGGGCTGTTCCATCGCGCCACGGCCCGAGGNNCGCCGCTTGATCAGTGGCTGAGGAATCCGCTGGCGCTCACTCTCGCCGCTCGACTTAGCCACTCTTACCCTCACCTAGGCCTACGACGTCCCATCGTACACGCGCCGAATTCACGAGTTTTGGGTACGACAAACGAAACCATGTCACTAGGAAATGTCGTGACTTGTTGATCGCCTTCCGCTAGAAGTCAGTGAGGTTAAGCGGACCTTCACCAAAGTCGTCGTGCGCGACNNTTCCAGGGCATTCGCGATCGGCCAACGACAGCGCGCGCGAAGGGCGTACGGGCGACGAGCGCACTGAACAACCAGCCCACCAGGTAGGCGAACGTCACCGCGAAGACCATCATGATGAGCCAGGGCACATGGCGCAAGATGCCCCACTCGTACGCCCACCGGTGCAAGAACACGATCCAGATGATCTGCGACAGGTAGATACCGTACGCGGCCTCGGAACCCGACTTCGTGATGGCTTTGGTGCGCGCACTGCGCTTGGGACTGACNNATGGCGCCGACGTCGTAGGGCACCACCGCGGCGGCGAAGGGGTCGAGACCGGGCACAACGATCATGGGCACATGGTGACCGTGGCTATTGAGGTAGTCGAGCACGATCGGCGTGGCCGCAAACACAACGGTCCAACTCAAGAGCGCGCGCCGGTGACGTAGAACCCAATCGTGGAATTGCTCGAGGTAGAGCGCCGTTACCACGCCCCCGAGCAGGTAGAGCGGGTACGAGAAGACCAATCGCGTCTCAAGCTGAGACGTGATCGTAAAGCCCAGCAGGCCGTGAGTAACGACGTAGGGGTAGACGAACTGCCAGGCCGCCGACCCGGCGATGAGCGGAAGGTGACACTTGGGGTAACGGCGAATGAGATAGAAGATATAAGGAAAAAACACGTAGAACTCCAAGAGCACGAGCAAGAAGTACAGGTGGTAGTAACCGGTGCACAGCACGATGAGGAGCTTGTGCGCGCCCGCACCACTGAAGATGGCCGACATTGGCAAGTGGTAGTAGGGGAACGTCGCCGAATCCTTCATGGACGCGATCGGAAAATAGATAACCGACCAGACCAGGTAGGGCAGGGCGACCGACATGAGGCGCCGCTTCCAGTAGTGAGCCAGTTGAACCGTCGCGAGATCGCGGTAGCTGTAGGCGAGCATGCACGCCGAAACGAAGAGGAAGGCGTCGCGAGAAAAGTGCGTCAACGTTAAGAGTCCCGCCGCTAAGAGACTCGTCGACAGGGGCGAGAAGTAAATGAGCGCGTGCGTCGAGATAACGGCCGACTGCTTGATGGGACGCATGGCGTCCACGTGTTCCAACCGCTGGCGCGTGCCGCTCGGTGCCGCCTCGGGGGCCGTACTCATTGCCCTCCTCGATCTCGAACGTCGCTATGAACCTTCAACGTGGTGGTGGAACTACAGTCGCTCTTCGTACGCGACGACCACGTCACCGTCGCGCAGTTGACCCTTACCGATCTTGCCGGTCGGGTGAACCGGCAGCTGCGCCACCAACTTTACGGTCGCTGGTCGATACGCCTTAGAGAACGCTTCGTTGGCGCTCACGCGAAGTCGCTGGACCAACTCCGATGACTCCTTCGCTGAGTTCAGCGTCGCGACGTCGCGGGGCTGCACGTACGCCACCGGGACTTGGCCAAAGACCTCGTCGGGCTCACCGATGATGGCCACGACGGCCACCCCCTCGACCCCTGCGAGCACACTTTCGATTTCGAGCGGATAGATCTTCTCTCCACCACGGTTGATCAGGTCGTCATTTCTTCCCACGATGTACAGATAGTGATCCTCGTCGAAATAGCCCAAATCGCCGGAGCGTAACCAGCCCTCGTCGTCGAATCGATCGTCGTACTCGGGACTTTCGTACGCCGTGATGACCGTCGGGCCCCTGATCTCAATGTGACCCACGAAGCTCATCCCCTCGGTGACATCATCACTGTCCATGGGTGAAATACGCACCTCGACGCCCACCGGCACGCCCACCGAGCCGGACTTTCGTACTCCGCCCAATGGATTCGCACAAATTTGACTCGCGGCCTCGGTCATACCGTAGGACTGGATGATGGGGATCCCGGTCAACGCCTCAAATTCGTCGAAGAGAGCCCGAGACAGCGGCGCCGAAGCGGAGCGGACGAAGCGAACTCTCTTTGGAGGCGCTTCGTCATCATGGAGGGCGACGAGTCGAGAGATGATCGCGGGCACGGCGTTGATCCACGTGACGTCAAAGTCGTCAACAATCTTCCAGAATCCCGTTCGATGGAAGCGATCGTCAAGCACCAATGACGCCCCGGCGACGAGCGTCGCCAAGAGCCCCACGACCTCGGCGTTGACATGCCAGAGGGGCAACGGATTGAATCCGCGATCAGTGACCTCGAGTCGATTGTGCTGAGCGATCAAATGGGCGGTCGCGAGCAACTGCGCGGACGGTAGCGCCACGACTTTGGGCGTGCCCGACGTGCCGGACGACGACAGGACGACACCACCCGTTTCCGGCCACCTCGATGGAGCGTGACGAGGGTGCAGAGCCGGGGGCGCGTCGTCGGTGACGGTGATCCAATTCAGCGAGGCGTTATCGGGCCCGTCGCGATCGCTCAGCACAACGTCGGCGCCAAGAGCGCGCGCCCGTAGATCGACGTTCGCCAGATTGCGGGTACTGACGGTCGGATCGAATGGTGCCACCCATATGCCAATCGTGAGACCCGCCAAGAACCACGTAGCAAACGTGAACGGGTCACCGATCAAGAGCCCAACGCGGTCGCCAGGCCCAAGGTTCCATGACGCCAGTCGACGTCGCAGCGAGGTCACTTCTAAATGTAAGCCCTCGAACGAGAGCATTCGAGGACCGCGCGCTTCGAACAGATAGGGCGCTGAGGCACGCACCGACGCCCGATCGCGGATCAGTGCCTCGAGCGGACCAAGGACGACGATAGAGGAAGAAGATTCCATTGACGAACCCATTAGTACATCATTCGATAATCAACGTAGTGCTTGAACTCGATNNGATGACGGATCGCACACCACAAAGGTTCGATGGACTTCCACCGCGCCCTCAAAACGGAGACTCACGTCGCTAAAGAATGGCACGTCGCGTTGTTGGCACATCTGATAAAGAACGTCGAAGTCCTTCTGTTCACGAAACGTGA
>PLBM01000119.1 GCA_003134515.1 Acidimicrobiaceae bacterium
GAGTGAACGTGGTCGGCACCCAGTGCGTGCTTGACGCCGCCGACGCCACCGTGCCGACATCGCTCACGGTCATCGTGAGCTCGGCCGAGGTCTATGGCGTCGTCGCCGAAAAGGACCTGCCGCTACGTGAGAGCTTTCGAGTCGCGCCCGCGAATCCCTATTCGGCGAGCAAGGTCGAAGCGGAACACGTCGCCCACGAAGCCGTGCGCGTTCGCGGCCAGCGGGTGATTGTCGCACGCCCGTTCAACCATCTGGGACCCGGTCAAGCACTCACATTCGTCGTTCCGGCACTCGTGAGTCGACTGCTCGACGCCCGCGAGCGCGGGGAAGACGAGATAGCGGTCGGGGATCTCTCCACCCGTCGCGATTTCAGCGATGTTCGTGATGTGGTTCGTGCGTATCGCTTGCTGGCGCAGCTTGGAAAAGCCGGCGAGATCTACAACGTCGCCTCGGGCCACGACGTCGCCATACATGACATCGCGACCCAGTTGGTGAGTCGACTCGCGCCCGACGTGCGTCTCGTCGTGGATTCGACGCTGCTGCGCCCGAGTGAAGTTCCCGTCGCCAGAGGCAGCTACGAAAAGTTGCACGCCGCCACTGGTTGGTCGGCGAATGTTCCCCTGCACGTGTCACTCGACGACGTCATTGACGATGTCGCGGCGCGCCGTCGCCAAGGGTAGACATTTCTCCGCAGGTGAGGGATATGAACGATTCAACGGCCCAGCAAGCACTTCTCGGCCCACTAGCCTTGATGTACTGATGGACTCTCGTGCTCCGGCCGTTGTTGCCGTCATCGTTACCACTGGTTCTGGGCCGGGCCTTGAAGCCGCCGCGGCCTCCCTGGCGGCCCAGAACTATGAGGAGCTCAGCCTGCTCGTTGTAGCGAACGGGGATGCGCTGCAGGTGCCTGAGCGTGTCGCCGCCGTCGCGCCTAACGCCTTTGTGCGCCTGCTCGACGAGAACCGAGGCTTTGGCGCCGCATGCAACGAGGCGGCCCTGATGGTCGACGGATCGGCCTTTTTTCTCTTCTGTCACGACGACGTACGCCTCGAGCCCGACGCGGTGCAACTCATGGTTGAGGCGGCCTATCGGGCGAACGCCGGCGTCGTCACGCCAAAAGTCGTCGCCTACGAAGACTCGCTCGTGCTGTTGCACGTCGGCCAGACCAGTGACCGGTTCGGCGTCGTTCGTGAACGCGTCGTCTTTGGCGAGATCGATCACGGTCAACAGGACCTGGAGCGCGACGTTTTCGTCGCGCCAGGGGGCGTCACGTTGGTGCGCGCGGACCTCTTTTCGACGCTGCGCGGATTTGACCCACTCATCACCCTGTTCGGTGAGGATCTCGATTTCTGTTGGCGCGCCCAAGTAGCGGGCGCGCGCATCGTCGTGGCGCCCTTGGCCAAGGTCGCGCACCGCGAAACCCTCGCCACGGGCGAGCGGCCGGTCACGGCCTTGGGCACGCGGCGCGCGAGTCGCCAGGACCTTCACCGTCGCCACCAACTTTTGGTCGTGGCGACCGGTTGGGGCCGACGTACCACGGTGTGGACCTTGATGATGCTCTTCGTGCTCGACATCTTTGAAGTGGCGCTCGCGCTGGTGGGACGCGACACGGACCGAGCAGGCGCCATTGTCAATTCGTGGCGTTGGCTCATCAAACAGCGCCGGCGCGTTCGTCAACGTCGTCGCCAACTGCAGGGACTTCGCGTGCTCTCTGACGCTGAGCTGCGTCGACTCCAAGTCGGCGGTGCCAATCGCTTGAAGCAGTTTCTCTTGACGTTGTTGCGTGAGGGTTACGACCGCGCGCGCGGGATTTTGCCCGCCGAGGGGAGCGTCGAGCCCTTCGATGAGCCCGAAGAGGCCGGCGTCGGCTTCGCCGCGGCGTTCTCCGAGGACGAGGAGTTCGACGAGATCGCCGAAAGCGAGTTGCTCGAGTTGCGCGCGCGCCCCTCGCGCTTGATGACTTCGTTTCGCGCTCAGGCGGCGGTCGTCGCGGTGCTAGGGGTGTTGTGGTTGATTGGCTCGCGCAACCTCGTCGCGACGCACTTGCCGTTGATTGGACGCCTGGCGCCGCTCGACTCGTGGTGGACAACGTGGCGCCACTTCTTCGCGTCGTGGTCCTCGAACGGCGTGGGCACCGGCACGCCGGGCATGCCCGGCTACGGCGTGTTGGGTTTTGCGGGCACGTTCGTCTTTGGTCGCATGGGCATCTTGCCCAGGGCGGTACTGATCTTCGCCGTGCCGCTTGGCGCGTACGGGATGGGTCGGCTCCTGAAAGACCGCGTGTCCAACCGCGCGCGCATGATCGGCGCCTTCGCCTACGCGGCGATGCCGCTGGGATTCAACATGATCAGCCAAGGACGCGTCGACGTGTTGATCGTCGTCGCGAGTCTGCCCTTTATCGTGCGGCGGATCTTTGAGTTGATGGAAGTGCCGGGCTTTCGTCTTCGTCCGTACGGCGAGCCGGTGCCCTTTGGTCATCGGGGTTGGCGAAGCTCAGAAGCCGGTGAGCGCATGGAACTGATCATGCTCATCGCCATCGTGACGGCGATGGCACCCGCCACGCTGGTCGTCGTGGCGCTGGTGATCGTCGGGGTCGTGCTCGCGCGCCACTTCGAACCCGATCGGGGCCACGTCGTTCTAAGTCCCTGGCGGTTCCTCGGTTCACTTGTCGCCAACGTCGCGATCTTTCTGCTTCCCCTCAGCATCGACGTCATCTTGGCCGGTCGGCGGGCCCTCGAGGTCTTTGGACTTCCGCGCGGACCGTGGTCGGTTCCGTCGTTCACGCGGTTGTTGCGCGACGTCGACGGCACCTTTGGGGTGTCGTGGTGGGGCTGGCTCTTGCCGGTGGCGGCGCTCTTCGCCTTGGTGCTCTGTAAGGGAGAGCGCCGTCTCGTCGCGTCCAAGGCGCTCGCCATCGCCGCGGTGACCCTCGTGTTGACCGCGTTGGTCTCGCGTCATTGGTTGGGTTCATTCTCGCCGGACCTGGACGTGATGCTGGCGCTCTACGCGGTGATGCTCGCGCTGTTGATCGGGCTCGGCGTTAGCGCGTTGGAACACGATCTTCGAGACGCGGGCTTTGGCTGGCGCCAGTTCGCGGCCGGACTTTCGGTGGTGACCTTAGTGATGGCGAGTCTGCCCTTCCTCGCGAGTTTTGCCAGCGGACGTTTCGACTTACCCACCACCAGCGTCGCGGAGTCGCTCAGCGCTCTCGCGCCCACGAGCGCAGGCGGATATCGCGTGCTGTGGTTGGGCGACCCTTCGGTCTTACCCCTGCCGGGCTGGTCGGTGGCGCCCGGACTCGAGGCCGCGACGTCCATGAATGGGCTGCCCGGGGGCGCCACGCTCTTTAGTCCGCCCGACTCGGGCACGAGTGACGTGATCATGGAGGCCCTGCAGAGCGCCATGGCCGGGCGCACCGTTCGCCTTGGACAACTCCTCGCGCCCGCGGGCATATCAACGATCGTGGTGATGAACTCGTCGGCGCCCGAACTCGCGGGTGTCCAGCACGTGCCGCTGCACCGCGCACCCGAGGTCTTGGTGAGCGCGCTCAACAACCAAAGTGACCTCGCGCTGGAGCTGCATACGCAGTCGGTCGAAGTCTTTTCGAATTCGCTCTTTCACGGCATTGTGGCCGCGACGAGTCCGGGCTCGACCAAACTGACGCCGATCTTTAGCTCGTCGTCGTTTTCCGGAGCGCTCACTTCGGGTTCGACGGTGGTCGCGGGGCTCGCCCCCGCGGGAGCCTTCGCGCTGGACGTGAACGGCAAGGCCGCGCCGCGCACCACCTTCAACACCTGGACGCCGTTCTACCAAGTCGCCGCCACGGCCACCGCGCCCACGGGCACCGTCGTGTTGCATCAGTTCCCCTTCAACGGACTCATCGCGCTCTTCACCTTGGGCATGTGGGGGATTGTCTGGCTCGGGTTTGGTTGGATTCATCGACTCGAGTGGCTCTTCACCGGGCGTCGGCGTCGTGTGAGTACACCGCGACCCGTCGAGGAGACGATCGATGCGTAGGGTTCGTCGTCTCCCACTGATCGTGGTCGTGATCGGGGCGTTCGTCGCGACCGGCGTCGTGACTTCGCTCCAGAGAGCGACGAATCCCTCCCAACTGCCCAGTGGCCTCGCGGTCTCTTTGAACGCCGAGTCGACCGCGCTCTACTGCACGGGCATCTCCGCTAACCCCGGACGACCGGGACGCGTCACGTTCTATAACACGTCGCCGGCCAGTCGCCGGCTCAGCGTGAGTGTGGTCTCGGATAAGGGCCACACCTTCACCACCTCTATTGAACTGTCCGGCCACGCCTCGCAGTCGATCGAGCCCAGCGCGGTCGACCCGGGCAACAACTTCGCGGTCGCGGTGCAGATCAATGGCGGCGGCGTGGTGGGCGAAGAGATCGCTGGCACTCGGCACACAGAGGTGCCCTGCGTGGCGAACGGGGTCACGCAGTGGTACGCCACGGGCTTTAACACCCTGGTCGGATCGAGTGCGTACTTAAGCGTCTACAACCCCACGGCGACGACGGCGGTCTTCAACGCCTCGATCTACACCACGTCGGGCTTCTCGGCACCCCAGTCGTTTCAAGGACTCTCGGTGCCCGCGCACACCCAAAGTGAAATCAATCTCGGCACCGAGGTCGTCGACACCGCCAACGTGGGCGTCGGGTTGATGGTGGTACGCGGCTCGATCGTGGTGGTAGGCGTGCAGGACGCCAATGGGGTCGTGTCGCTCGACCCCGGCGAGACGAGCACGGCGAACGAGACGTGGTTCCCCCTCGTCACCACGGCCCAAGGCGCGACGGCGCAGATTCGAGTGGCCAACCCCAGCCACGTAAGGGCCGACGTCACGCTCGACGTCACGCTCGGCAAGTACCACGTGGTGGCCCAGACCTTGTCATTGGCGCCCTTCAGCACGGGTTTGATCAACGTCACCCCGAACCCGGCGATTCCGGCCGCCGGGTTCGCGAACCTGACGCTGCATTCGAGCGCGCCGGTCGTGAGTGCGCTGGCTACGGGCACCAGTACGTGGATGGCGCTCTCCTCGCCCTTCACTCCGGGCAACGCATTTTTGGTCAACGACTTCACCCAGTTCGGTTTTGGCGCCGCCACGGTGACCAACACTTCGTCGGTGCCCATCACGGTCAACGTGACGTCTTATCGCCGAACGACGCTCAAAGTCAACAGTGAGGTCGGCACGATAACACTCGCGAGTGGCCAGTCCCAGAGCCTCTTTCAATCGGTGCCCTCGTTCTCGAGCAAGCCGAGCGCGACCTTTCTCGTGTCGTCCTCGAAGCTTTCGATGGTCGTGTCCTTGACGTTGGCCACGCGCCCTCCCGGGCTGTACGTGGTGGCGCCCTTAGACGGCCGGTAGTTTCGGTGGCTGCCAGTTCGGCGCCGGCGCCGGATTCGTCGAGGGCGACGCCGCGGCCGGGGCCGCGATCACCGCTTCCTTGGAGGGCGCGGTTTTGCCGATCTGACTGAGCGACTTGACCGTCTTAGTACCTTCTGGGTGCACCGGCTCGCCGTGCGCCTCGTCGATCAATCGGGCTGCTTCGGCGCCCTCGATCGTCTCGCGTTCGAGCAACGCGCGCGTCAGTGATTCGAGGCCGCGACGGTGCAGCGTCAGCACCTCGATGGCGCGCGACTCCTGCTCTCGTAGGATGCGCTCGATCTCGTCGTCGATGACCTTGGAAGTGTGGTCGGAGTAGTCGCGTGTGTGCATGAGGTCCTCGCCCAAGAACACCTGGTTGTTCGAACCCCAGGCCATGGGTCCGATCTCTTTGGACATGCCCCACTCGCGCACCATTCGCCGCGCCAGTTCGGTGTTGCGCTGGAGGTCGTCCGCGGCACCCGTCGAGAGGTCGCCGTAGACGAGCAGCTCGGCGACGCGTCCGCCCATGCGCATGCACAGCGAGTCTTCGAGGTGTTGGCGCGCCATGATATGGCGGTCCTCCTCGGGCAGCGTCATGGTCACCCCGAGCGCCATGCCCCGAGGGATGATCGTGATCTTGTGCAGGGGGTCGGTCTTATCGAGTACGTAGGCCAGCACCGCGTGACCGCTTTCGTGAAAGGCGATGCGCTCACGCTCTGCGTCTTGGAGGACCATGGTGTCGCGCTCTTGGCCCATCAGGACCCGGTCGCGCGAGGACTCGAAGTCCTCCATGCCGATGGTGGTCGAGTTACGACGAACGGCGTGCAGGGCCGCCTCGTTGACCAGGTTGGCCAAGTCGGCGCCGCTCATGCCCGGCGTGCCGCGCGCGACGATCATCATGTCGACCGAGGCGTCGAGCGGTTTACCCTTGGCGTGCACTTCCAGGATCGGCAGTCGTTCCTCCAAGTCCGGCAGGGGCACCACGATTTGACGGTCGAAGCGGCCTGGACGTAGCAGCGCCGGGTCCAAGACGTCGGGCCGGTTCGTCGCGGCAATGACCACGATGCCCTCGGTCGGTTCAAAGCCGTCCATCTCGCTCAACATCTGGTTCAGGGTCTGTTCGCGCTCGTCGTGTCCGCCGCCAAGTCCCGCGCCGCGTTTTCGACCGATCGAGTCAAGCTCGTCGACGAAGACAATCGCCGGCGACTGTTTGCGGGCCGTGGCGAAGAGGTCGCGCACGCGGCTCGCGCCCACGCCCACGAACATCTCCATGAAGTCCGATCCCGAGACGGAGAAGAACGGCACGCCCGCCTCACCCGCGACGGCGCGCGCGAGCATGGTCTTGCCGGTGCCCGGTGGTCCTACGAGCAAGATGCCCTTTGGTATGTTCGCGCCGATGGTCTTGTAGCGCAGCGGACTCTTTAGGAACTCGACCACTTCGCTGATCTCAGACTTCACGCCGAGGTAGCCCGCGACGTCGGCGAAGGTGGTCTTGGGGTGGTCCTCATTGAACTGCTTGGCTTTGGAGCGCCCGACCGACATCATGCCGTTCATCTGTCCGCGCGCCTGGCGACTCACGTAGAACATGAAGGCGCCAAAGATGAGGATCCAGATCAGGTAGGGCAACAGCGTCCCGGCCAGGCTCGAGGGGTTAGCGAAGGTGACGTTGACGTTGTTGGTTCGAAGGGTGCTCACCTCGGCCGACAGGGCCGGAATCGGTCCATTCGTGGTGTAGTTCGTGCCGTTGCTCAGCTGGCCGGTAATCACGCCGTTGGAGTTATTGATGCTGGACGAGATCACGGACCCCTGGCGGGCGTCGCGGATGAGGGTGGAATAGGTGATGGTCTTGACGTTCTTATTGGAAAAGAATGACGGAATGACCAAGACCCCCAGGATGAAGGCGATGAGCGCGATCATGATGATCCGTCGGCGCATCTGGGGCGCCATCGGCCGCTCACCGCCTGGTAGAAACTTCTTGATTCCGTTTTGCTCGTTTGGGGCTTCGGCCACGTATCTAATCTAGAGGTCATCAGTCACAAGTCGGCTGCGCCTGTGCAAAACCTCAAGTTGAAAGCGTTACGCCTTTGAGTCCTCCATCGATACCACCACTGGCGCAGCGACCTCGCGTCGTTGCGATCGTGGTGGCGAGCTTTATCGGATTTTTAGCCGGCCAGATCCTCGCGCTACTTTTCAATCTGGTCGGTACGCTCGTCACGCACTATCCGGGCGGGCTGAACGCACTCGCTCGAGCCAGCACGCCGCCGTGGTGGTCGAACGCGCTCGGTTTAGCGGGACTCTGGGCGGGCTTCGCCGCGGCGATCTACTACGCCTATCACGAGGGACACCTGCGCGCACTGCCGGATCAGTGGCGCCCACGGCGAAGCGATCTCGTCTACGTGGTGCTGGGTGTCGCCTGTCAACTGGCGGTCGACCTTCTCTACGCCCCCTTTCACTTGAAGAGTCTCAACCGGCCAGTGCACCATCTCTTCAACGCGGCGCACGGACCGACCTTCGTACTCGTCGCCCTCATGACGACTCTCCTCGCGCCGTTCTTCGAAGAGTGGCTATTTCGCGGCGTCATCTTTCGAGCAATTGCCGAAGGAGCGACGGGGATGTCGAGTCGTCGCGCGGTCGCGTTCGGCGTTGTCGTCAGCGCTTGTCTCTTCGGCCTGGCGCACGGCGAGGCGGTGCAGTTCGTGGGACTGGCGCTCTTTGGCGTCGTCCTGGCGGTACTGGTTCAGCGCACGAAACGCCTCGTGCCGAGTTTCGTCACTCACGTCTCATTTAACGCCGTCGCCCTCGTCGCGCTGATGGCCCAGCGCGCGGGACACTGATGAAGCGTTTTCGCCCGTTCTGGACACCGCTACGGGTATTGGACGCGGTGCTGGTGTTCCTCATCATCTACGTCACGATCTGGGCGCTGCATCCCCAACTACTCTTCTCCTCGTCGCTCATCACGGGCGGCGACACCGGCTCGCACGTGGCGCTGCCGGCGTACTTGCGAACGACCGGCAATCTCTTTAATTTCACGCCGTGGTACCCCGGCTGGCTCGCCGGACTTCCCGCCTACACCTACTACTTCGTCCTGCCCGACGTCCTCGCGTCGTTCGCGAGTTACGTCATTGGCTTCGCGGTAGCTTTCAAACTCGCGACGGTCCTGGGTTCGGTGCTGATGCCGATCACCGCCTACGCGATGGGCCGGCTCTTTCGAGCCCCCCGCCCCATCCCGCTCGCGCTCGCGCTCGCCACGTTGCCCTTTCTCTTTGACGCGTCATTCACGATTGACGGCGGCAATCTCTTTTCGACCATGGCCGGGGAGTACGCCTTCTCACTCTCGCTCGCCCTGGCGCTGTTGACGATCGGACTGTTCGCGCGCGGCGTGCGCTCCGGTCCGGGTTACTGGCTCGCGGCGCTTGCCCTCAGTGCCACGCTGGCCTCGCACGTGCTGCCCTGGCTGTTCAGCCTCGCGGCGATCGCGGTGCTGGTCGTCTTTGAGCTCTTCCAGCGTCGAGGCATCGGCGATCCCCGTGACTTCGATCTCGTTCGCGGGGACTACGCCCGACCCGTTCGCTTCGCCGTGGGCGCCGGGTTGCTCTCCTTTGGACTCTCGGCCTGGTGGCTCTTGCCCTTGGCGACGTCTCAGTCGCTTTCGGATTCGCTCGGGTACGTGAACGACAAAGTCTCGACGTTGCACGATATTTTCACGACCCTGGGGTGGTTCAACGCGAGCGGCGGCGCGGCGGGGGACCGCTGGGTGATTCTCCTGAGTGCCGTGGCGATCATCGTGGCCGTCATCGTGCGAGATCGTCTGGGCTTGGTCCTGGCGACCCTGACGGTGTGCTCATTCTGGGCCTTCGTGCTCGACCCGCAAAGCGCCATTTGGAACGAACGTCTGGTGCCCTTTTGGTTCATCTCGATTCACCTCATTGCCGGTTGGCTCGTGGGGTATCTCGCCTGGCGCTGGGCCCAGCGCGAACCGACCCGCACGCGATGGCCGACGTCTATAAGAGACGACGACGCCAGCGACGTCGACGAGCTCGTCAGCGAAAGCGTCGCCGACGAGACCCTTGTCGACACGAATCTTTGGCGCGAGCACGACCTCGATCCGCAGCGTCGCACGCGTCGCATCGTGGGCGCCACGGTCGTCGTCGCGCTGCTCGGTTTTCTCTCCACGGTGCCCGGGCAGATCACGTCGATTGCGAGCGATCTGCACTTATCCACCAGCGGGAACCAGGTGAGCAGTTGGGCGCAGTGGAACTACTCGGGCTATCAAGCCAGGCCCGCCTGGCCCGAGTACCACGACCTCATGACCACGATGGGCAACGTCGCCAAGCGCTACGGCTGTGGTCGCGCGATGTGGGAGTACAACTCTTCAGAGAATCGCTTCGGCACGCCCGAGGCGCTGATGTTGTTGCCCTACTGGACGAACAACTGCGTCGACTCGATGGAGGGGCTCCTCATGGAGTCTTCGCCGACGACGCCCTATCACTACCTCGATCAAGCCGAACTCTCCGCGGCGCCGAGCAACCCCCAAGCGGGACTCGACTACGGCTCGCTCAACGTGAATCTGGGCGTGCGCCACTTGCAGATGCTCGGGGTGAAATATTTCATGGCCTTCTCCGCCAAGGTCATCTCCGAGGCCCAGGCCGACCCCCAACTCCAACTCATCGCAACGACCAGGGCCTGGCCCGCGCCCGGCGTGAAGTGGCGGATCTATCTCATAAGGCACAGTCCCATGGTCCAGGCGCTGACGAAAACGCCCAACGTGGTCGCGAACATCGCGGGCCTCTCGCAGTGGCTCAAGGCCAATCAGACGTGGTGGCTCACTCCTTCGCTGCAGGGCGTCTACGCCGCCAGCGCCGGGCCGGCCAGTTGGCCCCGCGCGAGTTCCATCAAGTCCATGACCAGTTCATCGGTACTTCCGACAGTGGTGGTGAGCCACGTCAACGTCGGATTGCAGTCGATCTCGTTTCACGTCAGTCGCGTCGGCGTGCCGGTACTCGTGAAGATCTCGTACTTTCCGCGCTGGCACGCGTCGGGCGCCAGCGGCCCCTATCGAGTGAGCCCGAACCTGATGGTGGTCGTGCCGACTTCGAAGAACGTGTCGCTCAACTACACCACGACCCCGGCGCTCATCGTGGGCAACGTGGTGAGCGACCTCACCGTGCTCGCGGGCTTGGCGACAATCTGGTTTGCGATTCGAAGGCGTCGAAACCTCTCCCGGTAGTGTGAAGAGTCGTGGACACGAGCGTCATCTTTAAGGCCTACGACGTGCGTGGCACCTACCCTGACCAGCTCGACGACGACGTGGCACGGGCCATCGGTTCGGCCTTCGCGACGTTCGCTCAGTCGCCGCGACTTGTGGTGGCGCGCGACATGCGCGTCTCGGGGGTGGCACTGGCTAACGCCTTCGCGCGGGGCGCGCGCGCCGTGGGTGTCGAGGTGCTCGACCTCGGTCTGGCGTCGACGGACTTTCTCTACTTCGCCTCCGGTTTTCTCGACGTGCCCGGCGCGATGTTCACCGCGTCGCACAACCCGGCCCAGTACAACGGCGTCAAGCTCTGTCTCGCGGGCGCCAAGCCGATCAGTCTGGAGTCGGGTCTTATCGAAATCGAAGCGATGACCAACGAGTTCTACGCCGCTCGCGCTGCGGGAGATCTGGCCCCGTACAGCACGCTCGATCTCACCAATGAGTGGGTGACCCACGTGCACACCTTCGCTGACGTGGCGGCCTTTCGCCCCCTTAAGATCGTCGCCGACACCGCCAACGGCATGGGCGGCTTCGTAGCGCCCCTGGTCTTTGCCGGACTGCCCTTCGAGCTCGAGATTCTCTATCCCGAACTCGACGGCACGTTTCCCAATCACCCGGCCGACCCGCTCAATCCTGAGAACGTGAAGGACTTGCAGCGACGGGTCCTCGAGACCCACGCGGACCTCGGTCTCGCCTTTGACGGCGACGCCGACCGCGTCTTTCTCATCGACGAACTGGCCCAACCGGTCAGTGGTTCCGCCACGACGGCGATGGTCGCGTCAGCGATGTTAAAACGTCACCCCGGCGCGACGATTCTCTACAACTTGATCTGTTCTAAATCGGTGCCCGAGGTCATTAGCGAAGAGGGCGGCGTCGCGCTGAAAACGCGCGTCGGCCACAGCTACATCAAACAGGTCATGGCCGAGAGCGGCGCCGTCTTTGGCGGCGAGCACTCGGGCCACTACTACTACCGCGACAACTACCGCGCGGACTCCGGGATCATCACGGCCTTCGTGGTCTTGGAGTTGATGAGCGAATCGGAAAAGCCGCTGTCGGAGTTGGTGAAGCCCTTTCAGCGCTACGTCGACTCCGGAGAGATCAATACCGAAGTGACGAATCCCGCCGAGACGGTCGAGCGCGTCGCCAAGACGCTCGAGGGCAGTGGCGTCAGTGTGGACCTGCTCGACGGTCTCACGGCCGACTACGGCTCGTGGTGGTTCAATCTTCGCCCCTCGAACACCGAGCCGTTGCTACGTTTGAACGTGGAAGCCAACGACGACGCCTCGTGCCGCGCGCACGTGAAAGAAGTGCTGGCCCTAATCAAGGAGAACGACTGATGCCCCTGGACGCGTTTCTACTCGACCTGCTCGAGGACCCGGTTGATCACGGGACACTCTTGTACGTGCCCTCAAAGGACGTGCTGTTCAACCCGCGCCGTCGCGTCGCCTACGAGGTTCGCGATTCAATTCCGGTGTTACTGCCCGACGAATCGCGTCCGGTGGATGAGGACGAAGAGCGCACCTTCAAGGAAGATCCCGACGCTCGTTTCACCGGCGTCAAGTAGTCGCTTGCTTAGCGAAGGCGCTCGACGATCATGGCCATTCCCTGGCCGCCGCCCACGCACATTGACTCGAGGCCGAAGCGCTTGTCGGCGTCTTCGAGTGAGTTGAGCAACGTCGTCATGATGCGCGCACCGGTCATGCCAAAGGGGTGACCGAGGGCGATCGCGCCGCCGCGGATATTGAGCTTGTCGAGCTTGATGCCGAGGTGCTTCGCACTCGGCAGGACCTGCGCAGCGAAGGCTTCGTTGATCTCGACCAGGTCAATGTCCTCCATGGTCATGTTCGCGCGGCGAAGCGCCTGGCGACAGGCCTCGATCGGACCGAGTCCCATGATCTCGGGATTCAGTCCGCTGACGCCGCTCGCGACGACGCGCGCCAAGGGCTTGATGCCGAGCTCTTTAGCTTTGGTGTCACTCATGACGATGACGCCCGCGGCGCCGTCGTTGAGCGGACAGGCGTTGCCGGCGGTGATAGTGCCGCCGGGGCGAAAGACGGGCTGGAGAGTGGCGAGTTTCTCGAGAGTGGTGCCGGCGCGCGGGCCGTCGTCTTTGGCGACGACGGTGCCGTCGGGCAACGTCACTGGCGTGATTTCGCGCTCGAAGAAACCGTTCTCTTGGTGCGCGACGGCGAGCTCTTGAGAGCGCAGCGCGAACTCGTCCATCTCGTGACGCGAGACCTTCTCGAACTCGGCGACGTTCTCCGCCGTTTGGCCCATGGCGATGTAGATGTCGGGCAGCCCCTCGGGCGGCGACCAGGGATCGGTGGCTTTTTCGGAGCGTTGCTTGCTGCGCTCGATCGCGTCGGCGAAGAGGGGGTTGCGGGCGGCGCCCGTGTCGCTCGCGCCGCTGGCAAATCGTGACACCGTCTCGACGCCCGCAGAGATGAAAATGTCACCTTCGCGGGCACGGATGGCGTGGGTGGCCATGCGGATGGTCTGCAGGGACGAGGAGCAGTAACGGTTGACCGTGACGCCGGGCACGTCGTCGAGACCGGCCAGCACCGCGGCCACCCGCGCGATATTAAAGCCCGCCTCGCCAGCCGGCTGGCCGCAGCCCACCATGAGGTCTTCCACGCTGTGGGGATCGAGCTCGGGCACTTTTTCTAAAAGCGCGCGCACGATGAGTACGGTGAGGTCGTCGGGACGCATGTCCACGAATGATCCCTTGAAGGCACGCCCGATCGGGGTACGCGCGGTGGCGACGATGACGGCTTCGGGCATGGATTCCTCCTCGAGTTACCAATACGTAACTCTGGCGAGCCTAGTGACTCGCTGGCGTGCACGACTTAGGTCGCCTCGAGTGGTCCGGCGTCGGCGAAGCCCTGACGGACGCCGGTACCCGCACGACGCGCCAGCTGGTCCGGTTCGAAGAGCATCCAGTAGGCATTACGGGCGTGGCTGCGTGAGCGGTTCTCAAAGACCGTGGCCAAGACCTGGGGATCGTCGGATTCGTCTTCGTGCACGAAGACTTCGAGAATCGGCGTCGAGGTCATGAGTTGGGCCTGCATGATGCCGAGCGAGGCCTCGTGCGCGCACTGTTTGTCGATGGCGGCTGACCCGGGCATGCCGAGCACGACCACGATGGCGGCGCCGTCGCGTTCGATCATGTTCTTCGCGGCGACTGCCAGATCCTTAAAACCGGGCACGGTCTCGCTAATGACGTGAAACGTCGTGCCGTGGCCGGGGCACAGGGCGAGTTCGTTTCGAGCGGCGCGGCCCATGTCGTAGCGAGCGAACATCGTGTCGATCACGCCGATCTTCACCTTCGCGCGGGACTTCTTCTTGTTGTCCACGTGACTCCGATCCGTCTATCCAGTGTAGAGAGTGCGACGTCACGCGCTCTCGGAGAAGAAAGGTCGATGCCCTAGAGTGGCCCCGAGAGAGAGGTGGGCCATGGCCTGGGACTTTTCAACCGACGAAGCGTTCGAAGAACAATTGGTGTGGATGCGCGGCTTCGTGCGTGATGAGATCATGCCCTTAGAGACGTTGCGTCTCGAATACGACCAGATCGTGAAAGTGATTGAGCCCTTGCAAGAGCAGGTGCGCGCGCGGGGCCTGTGGGCGGCGCATTTGCCGAGTGAGCTCGGCGGCATGGGCTTTGGCCAGGTGAAGCTCGGCCTGATGCACGAAGTCCTGGGACAGTGCATGTACGCACCGGTCGTCTTTGGCAATAACGCGCCCGACAGTGGCAACGCCGAACTGCTCGCGGCCGGCATGGAGATGACCGGGCGAGAGGACATTCGAGAGCGTTGGTTGTATCCGCTTCTGAGCGGTTCGATTCGTTCGGGGTTTTCGATGACTGAACCCGACACGGCCGGCAGTGACCCGCGGCTCTTAAAGACCCGCGCGCGCAAAGACGGCGATGAGTGGGTCATCACCGGGCGCAAGTGGTATACCTCCAACGGCTCGGTGGCCGACATCTTGATCGTGATGGCCGTCACCAATCCCGACGTGCACCCCTACCAGGGCTCGTCGATGTTTGTCGTGCCCGTAGAGACGCCCGGAGTGAAGATCCTGCGCGACGTCGGTTCGATGGACGACCCCGACGTCGTCTTTGGACGCTTCGGCAACCACGCGGAGATCCTCTACGAAGACGTGCGCGTGCCCGAAGACCACTTGATCGGCCCCGAAGGATCGGGTTTCTTGCTCGCTCAGACCCGACTCGGACCGGGCCGGATACATCACTGCATGCGCTGGCTCGGACAGTCCCAACGCGCCTTTGACATGATGTGCGAACGGTCTCTCTCTCGGTTCACCCACGGGTCGCTCCTCGCCGAAAAGCAGACCGTCCTCAACTGGATCGCCGACTCCAAGGCCGAGATGCACGCGGCGCGCCTGATGACCCTGCACGCCGCTTGGAAGATGGATCAGGTGGGCGCCTCGGCGTCGCGTGACGAGATCGCGATGATCAAGTTCTACGGGGCCAACGTATTGCACAACGTCATTGACCGTGCGATCCAGACCTACGGCTCGCTGGGCTACTCCTCCGACATGCCCCTCGAGGCGATGTACCGCGCGGCGCGCGCGGCAAGAATCTACGACGGCCCCGACGAGGTGCACCGCCAAACGGTGGCGCGCCACGCGCTGCGCGACTACCACGCCAGCGAGATCCCCACTGATCACATCCCCACGCGCACGATCGCGGCCAAAAAGAAGTTTGCCGAAGTCTTGGAGTTCTTAGAAGCTGACTCGGTCTAGCGCGGCGCGAGACCTTCGACGGCCGCCTTGAGATCGAGGCCAAAGGGCACGATCGCGAGGGTGGGGATCGCGACGCCGGCCTCCACGTAGCGCAAGACGTGCTCGCGACACTCGTCGTAGGAGCCGTGAATCACCAGTTCGTCGACTACCGAGTCGGGGATGACCTCGTTGGCCAGTTTGCGATCGCCCGCGGCCCAGGCGTCCCACATCGGCGTCAACGCCTCGCCGCGGCCGAGCCATTTGTGAAACTCGGCGTAGACCGTCACCGTTAGGTACGACGAGATCATCCGGCGCGCGATAAAGCGCGCGGTGTCGGTGTCTTCAGTGGGGATGACGAAGAGCCGGGCCGCGATGGACTTCCCCTCGCCGACCTCGGCTCGACATTGGGCGACGTCGCTCGCGGCGAGCCAGTTGAGGATGGCGCCGTCGGCCTCTTTCCCGGCGAGGCGCAACATGCCTGGGCGCAGCGCCCCTAAGAGAATCTCGGGACGGTGAATCACCGGGCGCGAGAGTTTAAAGCCGTGCACCTCGAAGGTCTCAAAGACTTCGTCGATCTTCTCACCGTCGAGGGCGCGCTTGACAAAACGCAGCACGTCGCGCGTTCTTTGATACGGGTGCTCGTAGGCGATGCCGTTCCAACGTTCGACGACGGGCTGGCTTGACGCGCCCAGGCCCATCGTGAAGCGTCCCTCGGCAACTTCGGCCAACGCCGCGATGCTCATCGCGAGCAGACCGGGGCCGCGGGTGAAGACCGGCGTCACCGCGACGCCGAGATTGAGACGCGGCTCGACGGCCGCCGCCAAGGTCAAGGGAGTGAAGCCGTCGGCGCCGTCGACCTCGGCCGACCAGACGTCGGTGTAGCCGAGGTCGGCCAGACGATGGAACCACTCACGGTGTTCGTTGAGGGTGACGCCGTCAAAGGGAATGGTGATGCCGTAGCGAGAAGTCATGGCTTCAGTGTTCCAGATGGCGCGCACCCTCGCCGGTTCAGCCGAGGTAGTCGCCCTTACTGGGCGCCGGCACGTCCATGCCCCGACGGATGAGATCCTCGACCCATCGGTCGATGAGCGTCTCGAGCACGGCGACACGCGCGTAGTGCTTGTTCTCGGCCGCGATCAGGTTCCAGCGCACGTGGGGTTCGTCGGTGGCCTTCACCATGAACTTGAGGGCCTTTAGATAGCCCGCGCGGTGATCTCGGTTTTCCCAGTCGTCGGGGGTCAGCTTCCAGTGTTTGAGGGGATCGCTGGCCCGCTCGTTGAAGCGGCGCAGTTGCTCTTCGTCCGAGATGTGCAGCCAGAATTTCACCAGGGTGACGCCGTCGTTGCTGAGCATTCGCTCGAACTCCACGATCTCTTTCGCCGACTGGCGCGCCGTCTCTTCGTCAATGAGGCCCTCGACGCGCTCGACGAGGAGACGCCCGTACCACGAACGATCAAAGACCGTCATCTCGCCCTGTCCGGGCAGAGCCTCTTGGAAACGCCAGAGGAAGTGGTGGCGCAACTCTTCGGTCGTGGGCGGACCGATCGGCTTTACCTGCACGTGGCGTGGGTCGAGACCGGCCGTCAGTCGTCGGATGGCCCCGCCCTTGCCGGCGGCGTCAAAGCCCTCGAAGAGCACGAGCAGACCGGGCCCGACCACATGGGGCTCGAGGAGTCCGGCGCTGAAGAGTCGTAGTTGGGTGAGGCGGCGTTGGGCCATCATCACTCGCTCGTCGGACTCTTCTTTGCTGAGCGTCTTCGTCAAGTCAATATTGTCGACTCGACTCATTCGGCGAGTCCGACGAAATAGCAACCATTCATAGCAACTCCCTTTGGCCAAGGTACTTCAGGTTCCTCGAACAAGAATATTTGTTGACGGCCCGAGCCGGAGAGTACTAGTACCCCGGGGTGCGGCGACGCTTCGTCACGAAGGGCAGTCGCTCATTGACAAACGATCCGATGAGAAAGAGTCCGCCGAGAAAGCCGAGCAGCAGGGCGTAGCGCTCGTGCGGGGGATAGAAGCTGTAACGCACCGTCGAGAATCCGGCGGGCAGCGTGACTTGTTGGTAGACCCCGTCGATCGTGGTGATCGCGGCGGACTTCCCGTTCACCGTGGCGCTCCATCCGGCCATCGAGAGCTCGGTGCGCAGTAGCGTGGCGGGCTTGGCGCAGTCGACCGTGGCGACGTTGTCGTTGGTGCTCGTCACCGCGCACGACGCCGACGAGGTCGAAAAGAACGAGCGGGTGTGGGGCAGCTGGTAGATCGTCGCCAGCGAGTCCCGAAAGACCTGTTTCACGCCGAGCTTCGTCAGTGCGGGCAACAAGACCACGGAACTGGGCACCAAGAGGTAGCGCACCGAGGCGTTCTCGTACGCCTGAAAGTGAGCGACGAGTTCGTTTTCTTGGGCTTCGATGCCGATGATGCCGCCCTTGATGACGAACTGGTTGCCCGGCGTAAGGCCGGGGTAAAGATTGGTTTCAATGAAGTTCTTGAAGGACTTGGGGAACGGCAGGTCGATGGCGCTGAGTGAATTAATGCCGAACTCGGTGGCCCAGTTAGGGTAGAGCACCGCGAAGTCCAAGTACCGTTCCTGGCCCTGGTGGGCCTGGAGGTAGTGCACGGGCGCGTAGTCGATGGTGATCACCTTGGGCGATTGGGCGGTGGGAACAAAGAACAAAACCAGCGACTCACCAACTAAGACGATCGCGATGAGTAGTGGCGTCACGCGGGCCTTGGTGAATCGGCCCAGTATGAGAAAGAGCGCCAGGGCAATGAAGGGCAACAGAGCGAGGCCAATGAAGACGACGTGGGTCGTGTGGGTCATGGTGACTCCGCGGTTCAGCGCCCGCGCGTTATAGGCCAGCAACCCGACCGCCAGCACCATGAAGATCGTCGAGGTGGTGAAGAGTCGTTTGGCCCTGGTACTCGCGACAAAGTCGCTCAGCCCGAGCACCGCCAAGGCGACCACCGCCATCTCACAACTCGGCATGACGTAGCGCGGAAAGGACGTCGCGTTCACCAAGGGAATGAGGTTCCAGATCTCGCGAGTGTGCAAGAAGTTGAGCACGCCGGCGAGCCCCGCGACGGTCCACAGCGCCAAGAAGATGCGCAGTGAGCGTAGCCGAGGACCAAAGAGACCGATCAACGCGAGAACGCACACGCTGGCCCCGAAGTAGCCACCGATCCCGCCCCAGGACGTCGCCACGTTGGGGTCAAAGAAAATGGTGCCGTAGACGTAGGGGTCAAAGAACATGGCCAGGGACGCCGTCGGTAGGTGTTCGACCCCCGAAACGGCGGCGGTGTGACTGCCCACGAAGGCGACTTTCAAGAAATCAGCGAAGGGTACGAGCGCGGGCAACGCCAGCACGACGCCTATGGCGCCCCCGAGTCCCAGTCGGCGAAGCGCGCGCAGTCGCCGATCCCTCGGTAGTGAAAAGAGTCGCACAATCGCCCACGCGCCACAGAACAGGGCGTCAAAGTACGCGACTTCGGGGAAGCCGGCGTAGATCGACAGCGCCAGGGCGATCGCGGCGACGTACCAGCCCCGTTTTGAACTACTCGAGGCGCTGTCAATGATCATCTCGATCCCGAGCAGCAGCATTGGTAAGAAGGCGACCGGATTGAGTACCGCGTTGCCGAGCCAGGCGAAGGTACCGTCGAGGGCGAAGACCATACCCCCGGCGGTAGCGACGATGACGGGCAGCGAGAGTCGCCGAGCGAGGAAGTACGTCGACGCGCCCGCGATCACTTCGAGAGTGACGTGGAACCACATGAGGCCCGACGACAGCGCAAAGAGCAGCGTCAGGGGAAACAGTGCCGCGGACTGCATCTCACCCGCTAAGGGCTGACCGAGTCCTTGGTAGTAGTTCCACCACGGGAAGTGACCGTGCAGGATATCGATCGCCGCCTGGTGGCCGAGCGACTGGGTGATGAAACCCAAGTTCGGGTCAATCGCGGGTCGTCCACACTTGATGCGACACAGTGAGTGTGAGATGCCCGCCGTCCACGAGATCGGGTCGTTGTTCGCGAGGCCCAGTACGTACATTGCGTTGCCGGCGAGCACGAGTAGAACGATGAAGAGAATGGGAATTGCGGAGGGAGGCAGCCGACGGTAGAAGGCGGTCACCCGGGCTCCGGTCGAATTCACCTTCTCAGGCTACAAGGGCGTCTTGGCGCTTCGGGGACTGATGCTCAGCGCAAAAAGTAGTAAAACTTCTCGCCCAAGAGCAGCAGTGAGTCGGGGAAGTAGGGATCGCGAAACGAGCCAAAGATGTCCCAGCGACGAATGAATCGGTTGCGGTCGTCGAGCGGATCAAGATTGCCGCGCGACGAGCCGACGTGGTGCAACAGCTCCACGTAGGGGGTGTAGACCACGAGACGACCTTCCATCTGGCTGCGTAGACAGATGTCGACGTCATTCATGACGACCTTTAACTGTTCGTCCATGCCACCCAGCGACTGCCAGAGTTCGCGTTGCACCATCTGCACCGCGCCGGTCACCGCCGCGACGTCTCGGATCGCGCGCGAAAACGAGTCGACGTGGGGGTAGTTCGAATCGGTGCGCAGATGCTGGGGATAGGGCGCGATGATGATGCTCTCGTGCTCGCGCCGCCCGTCGGGATCTAACAGACAAGCTCCGACAATGCCCACGTTGGGTAACGCCGCCAGGGCGAGCATCTGTTCAAGCCAATCGGGCGTGACGAGCACCGTGTCGTTGTTGAGCGTGACGACGTACTCCGCACTTGAGTGGCTGACCCCTCGATTGACAATGTGCGCGTAGTTAAAAGATCCCGGACAGGCCACGACCCGGTACTTTGTCGAAGCAAAATAGTCGAGCGACGCGGCCTCTATCGAGTCGTTGTCCAAGAAGATGATGTCGTAGTTCGGATACGTCGTCTTCTCCTCAATGGAGGCGACGCATCTACGAACGAGGTCGATGCGGTCCCGGGTGGGAATAATGATGTCAATTCTTGGAGCGGGCCAAGGTGCCTCGAGCGACCAACGCACGAGGCCGGGCAATTCGCCCGGCGCCGTTGTGCCGCGCCACTTCTTTCGATCGAGCGCCGCCTGCACGACCCGACACGTGTCGACGTCGAGGCGGCTGGCGTCAAAGGAGCTGGCTGGGCGACCCGAGGGAAGCACACGTGCGACGTGACGAAAGTGGGCGTTCGCCTCGCTCAGTCGCAGGTAGGCGTCGTGTTCGTAGGCCCATCCGGCACTGGGATCGAATCCGCCCGCGCTGTAGAGCGTCTCGACTCG
This sequence comes from Acidimicrobiaceae bacterium, assembly GCA_003134515.1. Taxonomy (GTDB): domain Bacteria; phylum Actinomycetota; class Acidimicrobiia; order Acidimicrobiales; family RAAP-2; genus RAAP-2. Next base: position 20,619 of record PLBM01000119.1, read on the forward strand.
AAGCAGCGCGGGCCGACCGACGACGTTGTAGCTGAGTAAGGTGTGCGGTCCAACGGCAGGACTTTTCAAAATCGGCGCGAAGTCGTTCGTTCCGACTTCGTCGGCGAAGACGACGTCGTCGTCGCGGGTCGCCTGGGCGAGCAGTGAGGCCGCACTGTAGCGGCGGCACTCGTCGCTACTCGAGACGTCAACAAGAAAAAGCCACTCGGCGGAGGTCTCGTTGAGGGTGTCATTGAGAATGTTGATGAGGTCCTCGGGTGACGACGCGATCTCGTCCAGCTCGACAATGGCGACGTCGCCGAGATTGACGTTCATCGCACCGAGCTCGTGGGCGCAGTCAATCGTGCGCGGTCGATAGTTGACGGGAAAGATCGCGGCCGCCTTGGCCGCGCTGACTCGAGTGACCTTGCGGGCTTCCTTCTTTCGTATGTCGCGTATCGCTTTTAGAATGGGGCGAAAGAGGAATCGAGCCAGCCGATAACGGCGCGTGTCTTCTCCGAGGATGCGTCCGGCGGCGCGTTGGAATCGAGTGCCCGACATCAAGCGAATCTGGCGATGGAACTCGATCCATCGATGCTTGATCTCCTTGGCGGTAATCGGCGTCGTCGTCTCGTCGTCAAATCGTTGAAGGAGTGGCAAGATTTCTTATCTCTCTTTACGCGAGCTCGGCGTCACCTACGAGCGCTCCGAGCAAATCTAGTAGTGATCAGTCGAGGGGCCCTGAGGCTGCGGTCACTCACCCTACGCTACCGGTCATCAAGAGATCTTCGAAGACCGGCGAACCGCGCAACGTTCGTGCTACATTGCGACACCTCAATTTTTATCGAAGATGATACGAAAAAGGAGAACCGTTGCCATGACCGATACTCTCGAGTCCCCGCTGGCTGATTCGTCCGAACACGCGCTTCGCCCAGGCGTACTCGGTCTCTTTGACTCGGTGATCATGGGAATCGCGGGCGTGGCGCCGGGATACTCCATCGCGGCCTCGACGGCGGTGTTGTTTGGCGCGGTACTCCTCGGCGGCGCGGCTTCGTTGTTGTACTGCGGCATCGCGATGTTCGGCATCGTCTTCGCCTTCAGCTACCTCGGCCGGGTGGAAGCCAACGCCGGCGCGAGTTATTCGTGGGTACGACGAGCCTTGCATCCAGGGCTCGGCTATCTGTCGGGCTGGGCGCTCATCGTGTCGGCGTTGATTTTCATGGTGATCGCGACAGTGCCCGCCGGCGCCAACATCCTCGGTCTCTTTTCCACGAGCGCCGCGAATAACACCGCCGAGGTCACGACGGTCGGGGCTGTCTTCTTTCTGCTGATGGTCGTTGCGGTGGCCGCGGGCGTGACCATCACGGTGCGAGTGCAGATCGTGATGTCGTGCGTCGAGTTGGCGCTCCTGTTGGTCTTTGCGGTGCTGGCGATTTTCCATGGTCATCACGTTCACGCGTTTTCGTGGCACTGGTTCTCGCCCGGCGTTTTTCACGGACAGTCCGGATTCGCTGCGGGGGCGCTGGTCGCCGCTTTTTACTACTGGGGATGGGACGTCACCGCGAACCTGAACGAAGAGACTAAGCGTGCCAAAAAGACGCCCGGTTTCGGGGCGATGATCGGCATGCTCATCGTCTTCTTTCTCTTCGAGGTCTTTACCATCGCGACGAATATGGTCTTAACGTCGGGTCAGATCACGCACAACGCCGCCGACGTACTGAGTGTCCTCGGCCAGCAGGTCTGGCGCGGCAACGGGGGAAAGATCATCGTGCTGGCGGTGGTGTTGTCGACCGTGGCGACCTTGGAGACGACGCTCATTCAAGTAACGCGCACGATGTTCGCGATGGGACGCGACCACACGTTGCCCAAGCGCCTCGGCACCGTGCACCCCAGGCGTAAGACACCCCTCGTGGCGACCGCGGTCGTCACGATCATCTCGCTCGGTCTCTTTATCGGCGGGCAGTTCATCGGTTCGATTAGCTCGATCCTGACGGACGGCATCAACGCCATTGGTCTTCAGATCTGCATTTACTACTGCCTTGCCGGACTGGCCGTCGTCGTCTTGTACCGACGGCAGTTGTTGCGTTCGGTGTCGAACTTCATCTTCATGGGTCTTTGGCCCTTCGTCGGCGCAGTGTTCATGGCCTATCTGTTCATCAAGGCCATTCCGACGCTGAACGACGCCTCGCGCTGGGTCGGACTGGGCGCGATGGCCCTCGGACTGATCCCGATGTTTTACTACTGGTCAAAGAAGAACCCCTACTTCAAGATGGCGGCCAAGGAGGATCGACACGCGGTGATCGAAGAGTTCGAGCAGAATCTCTAAGCGCGGCTCCGCGGGCGAGGGTTGTCGCACATTGCGAGGGGTGCTCAAGATGTTCGTATGAGAATCGTCAGTCTGGTGCCGTCGGTGACCGAATCGCTGAGCGCGTGGGATCGTACGCCCATTGCTTGTACCCGTTTTTGTGAGCGGGCTGACCTCGAACACGTGGGCGGTACGAAGGATCCTGACCTCGATCGTGTCGTCGAACTACGCCCCGACCTCGTTGTGGTCGACGCCGAGGAGAACCGGCGTGAAGATTACGACGCCCTCCTCGAGCGAGGGCTCGAGGTACACGTGCTGCACGTGCGCTCACTGTCGGACGTCAACTCCCAGATGGCCGACTTGGCCAATCGCGTCGAGGCGCGTTGGACACCGGTGATACTCGCTGAACCGATGACTCAGCGCTTGCGCGCATTCGTCCCCATTTGGCGCCGTCCCTGGATGGCGCTCGGCACCCCCACCTACGGCGCCTCGCTCCTCGCGCACCTTGGGGTGGCGACCGTGTACGACTCCGAGGGTCCGTACCCCGCGATGGAACTGGACGACGTCATCCGCCGTCACCCTGACGTGGTGCTCGCGCCCAGCGAGCCCTATCCCTTTACCCGGCGTCAGTTGAGCGAGCTAGAAGCGGTGGCGCCGACCACGTTCGTCGACGGCAAGGATCTCTTTTGGTGGGGCGTGCGAACGTCCGACGCGCTCACTCGTTTGGCGACCCAGCTAGCAACTTTGGGTTGATCCCTCGCGGGATCGGCGTCAGGCGGGCTCCATGCCGTGGCGACGCATGAGATCGAGTTCGGCTTCGCGCACCGGCGGTTCGGCACCGGCCCAGAGTTGTTCCAACTCTTCGAAATAACGATCCAACGCGGGCGCGTGGATAATGAGGAGACGGGTCAGCTCGTCGCCGGTGTTGCCAAAGGTGTGCTCGTCACCCGCAGGGACCAACACGAACGTTCCCTTCGATCCCTCTAGGACTTCGTCACCGACACGAAATTCCACCACCCCTTCCAAGACGAAGTAGGCCTCGTCGTTGCCGACGTGGCGGTGAGCGGGGGGCATTCGTCCGCCGGGAGGCAGTGTTCTCTCCATGAGAGAAAAACGTGATTGGGTGCTATCGCCGGTGGCCTTGAACCACATCTCGCTACCGCGCGCCTCTCGATGAATCCCCTCACCGCTGTCAAAGGTAATCACGACAGAACTCCCAGGTCATTGGTCAACTCTCAATTTCTCACTCGCACCACTGACGAAACTCGAGTGAGTGAGACTAATCCCTCGCCGTGAGGATCGCGACCCCTTCGCCGGTGAGATCAACTAGGGCCCTTTTGCGTCCTCCCATGGCGAGAATGAGTGAGATCAGGGGACCAGAGACCTCGGGTCCTTCGCCGTGAACCCAGTTGACGTCGGTCGCACGCAGTTTGACTCCGGTGACTCGCTTCTTCGCGCCGATGAGCACGTTCGAATTCTTCCAATTGTCGGCGATGGCGACCAGCGCCGCCTCCGGGGTCGCGTGCGTCAGACCGAGAGGACGGCGGATATCTTCCCCGTGCACGACGATCTCACCCAACATCGCGATGACCGGGGCGGGGGGATGGTTCGTGGTGGTGGTTCGCGCTCGCAGACGGCGAACGAGTTCTTCGGGACTCAGGACTGAGAGTTTTCGGGCGCCCCGGTCGGCAAAGACGTTGAACTTAAATCCCGCCATGGCCATCTCTTTGATGAAATTCATCGGAGTCTGCTCCGCGGCCGACAGCACGTGACCCGCGGTGTCCTTGACCGTCCAGCCGCCGCACCAGGAACTTGTCGCCCACTGGTCGTTCGTCAACGTAGCCCAGGTAGTAGCCATATCGGCCCGTTCCGAGTGGATGTACTTCCAGATCTCTTCAGACTTCATGGCGATCCCCAGTCTTTCTCGCTCGAGCATTGAACTATCTCGACTCGCCAAAACCTACACCGCGCGGCACGATGCGCTCTAAGGAACGCTCACTGCTCGTTATCGAGCAGGCCCGCCTCGGTAACCCAGTCCCAGTGCATCTTTGCGTGATCGGCGTTCACGCCGAGGACGCCGCCGAGCGTACCGTCGGCCCACGGTGCCCCTTCCAGACGGTCCTCCAATTGGGTGTCGGAAAGTTCAGCCAGAAGATGCAGCGTCGCTCCGCGAGCGTCAGCGGTCAGCGCCACGACCGCGGAGAGCGAATCGCCGTGGTGCTGACGCTGAAATTCGTCGGTCATCGTGTGCACGCTTGCCATGATCTGCTCTCGGGATCGAGCCTTGCCACTGCTATCGGCGAGTAATCCCACGGGATTCTTGTGGCCGGAGAGATGACGGCGGATCATCCGTTCAAAATTTTCTTCAATGAGCGCCAGATGAGCAAAGTGATCGAGCGCGTTCCAAAGGTTCTCCGGATCGTGTTCGCTCTTGGTCAAAGGACGACGCAGTTGCTCCTCAGTGAGGTTGGCGTAGGTGGTCAGAATCCACGTGCGACTCTCATTGAGCTTCGTTTCAATATCAATTCTCTTCATGTCACTTCGGCCTTCCCGGTTCACGCTTATCAACGATTCTCAATCCAAGTCAACTCACAAAGAGATCTGCGAGGTGTCCCTACAACTGCTTGTTTTTCGATGTCCGTCCGCTATTTACCCTCTTGAGAGTATCGAGAGCCTGTTTGCCGGTCGAAATACCTTTGGAAATCCAGTGACGGTGCGTTGCCACCGCTCGATAGCACTTCGCCGACAGCGGATTCAAAGGGGCCGAGGTCAATGTTTGACCAACCAACCGAAGGGGAAGAGCGCCGGTGTTTAATACTGCGGCGATCGCATGGTGTCCGTACACCACATTCCCGTCTTCCAGGCGCGCTGGAACCTCGAGGCGCGCCCTCACGGGGTCCACGCCAAACGCAACCAGGTCCACCGACTGTATTGGTTGGAACTCAGCTCGAAGCTTTAGTCGCTTTGCAACCTTGGCACAGGTGACGCAGAAGGAACAATCACCGTCGAAGAACAAGACGAACTTCTGATCTTTTGTGGACACGTGTTGAGTGTACGCAGCTACCCACACAACTCACTCGGTCGGTCGACTGGCTTACTTCACTTGACCGAGTTAGGTACAGTGGCAAACTCACTTAGAAGAGCTTTTACGAGAGGCTCCCACTGTTCATCGGACATGATGACCTGAGTCGAGTCGGAAAGAGATTACGAGGAAAATTGAGAGTTCTAGGCTTGTACTCGTGAAACGAGACTGGATCGTGGTGATCGTTGCAATTGTCACGGTGCTCACCTCGACGCTCATCGTTCTTGCTCAAGGAGGAGAGACTACGAACGCCGGCTCGCCGCCAATGCAGAGTCTCAGCGATGCGACGTACGTGTCGCTTCCAAAGAGCCTCACTGTAGGAGGAGACTTCAGCTTTGCGCCACTTCGCCACTCGCAATTCGCAGCTGTGAAAGTGACGGCATCTGAGGCGATCGACTTTGCAAATCAAGCCGCAGGAACGAGGGTCGGTTCGACTTCGCCCGGCTCAAGAGTTACGGTCTCCCTCGGTAGCTTCATTAATGACCAAGCGATAATTACCGACTGGATTGGAACGAAGTCATTGATTCCAAAGGAGATACCGGTGTACGTGGTGATGATCTCGGGTTTGCACATCGAGTCTTTGGGACCGGTGAGTGCGGTCAATCACGAGTACGACGTGCTCGTGAACGCGAGCAACGGCGACGTGTTCGAAACGATTTCGTATCGTTGACGATCTTCATTCCGCGGAAAAGTTGAATCTTCAATCCAATCGGCACCAGAGTCAGTGCAACTCAAGTTGCATACGACCCACTGCGCTCAGCGAGTCTTCTTCGTTGCTGACGCGGCGCGCTTCTTTGAGCTCTTCTTCGCCTTGGTGGCTTTGATCTTCGCCGACGCGACACCCTTCTTTGCCACCTTCTTCGCCTTGGTGGCTTTGGTCTTCGCCGACGCGACACCCTTCTTTGCCACCTTCTTCGCCTTGGTGGCTTTGTTCGTCGCCGACGCTACGCGTTTCTTCGCGCTCTTCCTTGCGGCGCTGGCCTTAGTCGTCGCCGACGCGACGCCCTTCTTTGCCGCCTTCTTCGCTTTGGTGGCTCTGGTCGTCGCCGACGCCACGCGTTTCTTCGCACTCTTCTTTGCGGCGCTGGCCTTCGTCGTCGCCGACGCAATACGCTTCTTCGCGCCTTTCTTTGCCTTGGCTAGGTTCTTCGCCATCGCCTTTCTCGCGGGCGCCGTACTCTTTTCGATGCGTTCTACGGTGTGTGAGCTGGTCACTACCGCCGCGGCTTCGTTGAAACCCTGCTCGACTCTCGTGCCGGCGGCTGACGCGGCGGCCTCGATGGTGCCGAGGGCGTCGCCAATGATTTTTGCGGCGTGATCAAATTTGTTTTCCATGGTTACGAGCGTAGTGACGCGGGCACGGGGTCGCTTCCGGGCGCAAATTGTGCAATTGCCTAAGGCCCGGTTTTGACTGGAAAACGTGTTTTCTAGACACCGGGGGAGCCTCTCACGAGGAATATCACATTGAAGGCGGGTTCACGTTTGACGACACGTAAATTTTAAAAAGAGGGATACGCAGAGATAGGTGGATCGAGAACCGTGCAAGAGGGAACCAGCGTCGCGGCGGTACAGCTGACCTCGGGCTCCGACCCGGTGAAGAATGTTGACGCCGCCCTCGAACTCATACGTCTCGCCGCTCGCCGCGGTGCTTTGTACATTCAGGTGCCCGAGTACTTCAACTACCTCGGTCCCGTTGAGAACTATCAAAAGGTCGCTGAATCGATACCCGGACCGACGACCGATCGACTCGCGGCACTGGCCAAGGAACTCGGCGTCACCGTGCACATCGGCAGCATGCTCGAGACCTCTTTGACACCTGGAAAGTTCTTCAATACGAGCGTGCTGCTCGATTCATCGGGACATCTCGGGGCCACGTATCGAAAGTCGCACTTATTCGACATCGACGTGCCCGGCGAAGTGGTGTTCAAAGAGTCCGACGCGATCGCTTCGGGCAATCAGTTGGTCGTCGCCGAGTGTGCAGGTTTTCGCCTCGGCATGTCGATCTGCTTCGATCTGCGCTTTCCTGAGATGTATCGAGCGCTCTCACTGATGGGCGCGACCGTCCTCGCGATTCCCTCAGCTTTCAATGCCGCTACCGGACGGGCCCATTGGGAAGTGCTGATACGGGCGCGGGCCATCGAAAATCACGCCTTCGTCGTGGCGGCGGCCCAGGTCGGCACCACCGCTGAGGGCATCGCCACCTTCGGTCACTCCATGATCGTGGGACCGTGGGGTGAAGTACTCGCGCACTCGAAAAGTGTCGGCGAGGACGTGCTCGTGGCGACGCTCGACCTTGATGAAGTAGCTCGTCGAAGATCGCAGATCGACGTCATGAAACTTCGACGCGCTGACCTGTACTCCTCACTCGACGAATGAGGGCCCACGCGGAGCCTTTTCGACCGCGCTGGACTCCGCCATTCGCCGGTTAGGGCGATACGCGTCGCGTTCGAGATCTCGTCGCTTTGGTTCCGGTCACGAGGCGCTCACGATTAAACATACGAGAGACGATTCGCAGGGCGCGCAGATCGATTGCGAGGATCACCAACGCGAACGCGAACGCAACTCCGAACGTTGCATGGATCACGCCAACCGCCATAAGTAGGACCACGGCCACAATGGGAAAGCTCGCGAGCGCTCCCAACTGCTGGGCAACGCGCACATCGTTCGCGCGCACGGACACCGCCAATCCAACGACGATCGCCCAGCCGGCCACCAGGGGCGCGAAGAGAAATAAAGCGAGAAGTACGGGGCCCTCATGAAACACCGCGGAGGAGATGGCGGGATGGGCGAAGAGCTGGACGCACAACAAGAAGAGTACGTACAACGAGTACGAGAGCACCATCGTGGGGACCATGACCGCCGCCGCTTTGCCGAGGATGAGCTCGCTGGTGCGAAGCGGCGTCGTGAGTAGGGGTTCGAGTGTTCCCTGCTCTCGCTCGCCGACCACGGAGTACGCGGCGAGGGTGCTGGGCATCACGACCGGAACCAAGAGCATGTAGAGAAGGGGAAACGTGACGAACTTGTCCAGGGACGCAGCCGATCCCGAGGGTGAAGCGACGAAGATGGACACGATCGGCTCGATGAGAAAGAAGAATGGAAAGATAATCATGGTCACGACGATGGCCCTCGTACGCCGGTATTCCAAGAGCTCCTTGCGCATGACGGCGAGCACTCGGGTGGTGTCGGGGCCCCTCATGATTTAGTGGCCTCGACGTCGTCGTTGATGAGTTCGAGGTACACGTCTTCGAGCGAATGCTGCGCCTCAGCGATCGAGAGCACGTCGGCCCCGGCGCCGACGAGGCTTCGGGCCACTTCAGGCGCGGCGACGTTGGGGTCCGAAACTGAGAGCACGTAAGAGCCCGGTTCCTCTGAGCGCCAATTTTCGACGGCCGCCAGGTGGGCGAAGATCTTGTCGGGATCGCTCAGCGGCGCGAGGGTCCGGACGACGAGGGCCTTTTTGAAGAGACGCTCTCGTAGTTCGTCGGGCCGGCCGACCGTACGCAACGATTGATTCATGATGGCCACGCGGTCACAGAGCTTTTCGGCCTCGTCGAGCCGGTGGGTCGTAAGAAAAATCGTCACGCCCTTTTGGCGAAGACCGATGATCAAGTTGTGCACTTCAAGTGACGCCACCGGGTCGAGGCCCGAGGTCGGTTCGTCGAGGAACATGATCGCGGGGTCACTCAACAACGTTCGGGCGAGTCCTACGCGCTGGCGGAGGCCCTTGGAGAGTCCACCGCACAGATCCGACGCTCGATCGGCGAGGTTGACGGCCTCGAGGGCGTCTTTGATTCGCGCGGTGGGCTGGTGCAGACCGTAAAGACCGGCGAAGAACTCGAGGTTCTCAGTCACGGTCAGTCGTAGATAGAGCCCGGGTGACTCGGGCATAATCGCGATGCGCTGGCGAATCTCGACCCCATTGTCCGCGCTGAGGGGAATGCCCGCGACCGTGGCCGAGCCCGAGGTGGGCGCGAGCAACGTGCCAAGGGTGCGTACGGTCGTGGTCTTACCGGCACCGTTGGGGCCCAAAAAGCCAAAGACCTCGCCGTAGCCGACTTCAAAAGAGATCTCGGAGAAAGCGGTGCGATCACCGAACCGTTTGGTCAAATTGCTGACGACGAGGGCCGACTCACTCGTCGTGCCGTGCGACAGTGTCGGTGGGGCGCTCAAGTGGGTTGAGGGACGGTGGTGTCGCTACGTCGGGGCAGCACCCAGCCCGGACGCACGAAGTGGCAGGTGTAGCCGTTGGGGTAGTGCTCTAAATAGTCCTGGTGCTCGGGCTCGGCCTGCCAAAATGGTCCCGCGGGCTCCATCTCCGTGACGACCTTGCCGGGCCAGAGTCCCGACGCCTCGACGTCGGCGATGGTGTCCTCGGCAACTTGACGCTGCTCGTCGTTGAGATAGAAGATCGCCGAGCGGTAACTCATGCCGCGGTCGTTGCCTTGGCGGTTCTTCGTCGTGGGGTCGTGGACCTGGAAGAAGAATTCAAGGAGCTCGCGGTAGGAGGTCACCTTTGGATCGAAGACGATCTCGATCGCCTCGGCGTGGGTGCCGTGATGACGGTACGTCGCGTTGGCGACGTCGCCCCCGGAGTAGCCCACGCGCGTCGAAACGATCCCCGGGCGCTTACGGATGAGGTCCTGCATGCCCCAAAAGCACCCCCCGGCCAGTACCGCCGTTTCCCTCTCGTCGCTCATGATGTCGCTCCCTTCTCGTCCGAGGAATCCTCGAACAAATTCTTGTACGCTCCGTAACCCTGGGCGTCGAGTTCTTGGTACGCGACGAACCGTAGTGCGGCCGAGTTGATGCAGTAGCGCAGCCCACCCGCGTCTATGGGTCCGTCGCTAAAGACGTGGCCGAGGTGCGAGTCGCCGTGGGCCGAGCGAACCTCGGTCCTCACCATTCCGAGACTTACGTCGCTGTTCTCAAGGATGTTCTCGGGGGTGAGCGGCGCCGTGAAGCTCGGCCAGCCGCAACCGCTGTCGAATTTCGTGGTGGAGGCGAACAGGGGCTCGCCCGAGACCACGTCCACGTACAGTCCGGCCGCCTGGTGGTCCCAGAACTCATTGTTGAACGCCGGCTCGGTGGCGCCCTCCTGGGTGACGCGATACTGCTCGGGGGTCAGTCTCGAAATCGCTTCGGGACTCTTCTCGTACTGGGCGGTCATATCAACTCCATGGTAAAAGCAGAATAATGTCGTGGCGTGAAAGCGGGATCGGACGCCTTTGGACACGCCGTCCTGGACTGGGCGAGAGGCGGCGCTATTCCAGAGATGATCGAACGAGACGACGGTCTTACGACCATTGGGGCAGGCCCCTTGGTGTACCTCTCAGACGTCAAGGGCTGGCCCTCGGCCGAGCGACAGTCGATGCGCTATGTCCGCGGGCGCGTGCTGGACGTGGGTTGTGGGGCGGGCCGCGTCACGTTGCATCTCCAACGGCGCGGCTTCGACGCGGTCGGTCTCGACGCGTCTTCGCTCGCAATTCAAGCCGCGCGACTGCGCGGGGTGAAGCAACTCCGGTGTGCCTCGCTCGAGACGCTCGCTTCGAACATCGGTTCGTTCGACACGGTGGTGATGTTCGGGAACAACTTTGGGATATTCGGATCGACCGAGCGGGCTCGCAAGATCTTGACGCAGTGGGCGAAGAAGACGAACCCGCGAGCACGAATCTTTCTCGAGAGCACGAATCCCTACTGCGGTGGTGCGCCCGGGATCGATCGCGCGTACTACCGCCGGAACAAAGAGCGTGGCAATTCGCCGGGACTGGCGCGCTTTCGATACCACTACGACCACTACGTGGGCTCGTGGTTCTCTTGGCTCTACGTCTCTAGAAGTGAGTTGCGCGTGCTCGTTCGAGGAACGGGTTGGCATCTTGCCCACGTGCTGGGCGAGCACTCAAGCGAGCCCTACGTTGCCATTTTGGAGAGGGATTGACTGACTTCGTACCGCGTGACGTCTTAGCCGAGTGCCGGGATGACTTCTGACGCGATTTGGCCAACGTGATCTAGGTCACTCATGTCCAATATCTGCAGATAGATGCGAGATACTCCGATTTCGCCGTACGTGAGAATCTTGTCCACTATTTGCGCTGGCGAACCGGCCAGACCGTTCTTGGAGAGATCGCTGACGTCACGCCCGATATTTGACGCACGCCGCTCAAGTTCAGCTTCGTTCTTTCCACAACACACAACGAGGGCCACCGAGCGGAGAAGTGACGCAGGGTCACGGTCAACTTTTGCGCAGGCCCCGTCGACCAGTGTGAATTGAGTTCGACAGACTTCGTAGGGGGCGAAGGGGACGTTGAATTCATCGGCAAAGGTGGCGGCCAGACGGGGCGTGATCTTGGGACCGTGTCCACCGACGACGATGGGTGGTCGCGGCGACTGGAGGGGTTTTGGCAGCGCCGGACTATCGGTCAGCGAATAGTGCTTGCCGGAAAAACTGAAGGTCTCGCCAGCTTTGGTACCCCATAGTCCAGTGATGATGCCCAGCTGCTCTTCTAACTTCTCAAAGCGTTCGCCAAGGGAAGGAAAGGGAATGCCGTAGGCGGCGTGCTCCGCCCCGAACCAGCCGGCCCCAAGCCCGAGTTCCACGCGACCGCCGCTCATCGCGTCAACTTCCGCGACGGCGATCGCGAGCGGGCCGGGATAGCGGAACGTGGCCGCGGTCAAAAGGGTGCCAAGGCGAATGTGACTGGTGTCGCGGGCCAGGCCCGCGAGCGTGATCCACGCGTCAGTAGGGCCCGGTAGTCCCGAGACCGAGCCCATCTTCAGATAGTGATCTGAGCGGAAGAAGGCGCCGAATCCGCCCTCTTCCGCGGCCAGCGCTAGCGACAGGATCTGGTCATACGTGGCACCCTGTTGGGGCTCGCAGAAGATTCGAAGTTCCATTCTTTCCTACTTCCCTCGGACACTGGCCGCCTCGACTCGAGAAGCATGTTCTACCAGAGTCGCTTCTATCAAGTCAGGCTGCTCAGCCCTCCGTCGACGGCGAGTACTTGTCCCGTCACGTAGCTCGCGTCGTTCGAAAGTAAAAAGGCTACGACGCTGGCTACTTCCCATGCGGTGCCTTGGCGACCGAGCGGCACCGGCGTCGTACTGCGACTGGGTCGACCAGCTGAGGCCATTCGACCCAGGGGAGTATCGATGAGGCCAGGGGCGACGACATTGGCTCGAACTTGGTGGCGAGCACCTTCGGCGGCGACGTGCCGGCACAGTCCCGCCAACGCCGCCTTCGACGCGTCGTACGCGGGAATGCGACTGCCCGGTTTGAGACCGGCCACTGACGACACGAAAACCACCGCAGACGAGGATCCTTCGCTGGCCGCCTTGGACAGCGCATCGAAGGCGGCTTGACAGAGTAGGAAGTGAGATCGGACGTTGACGGCAAAGGTCTGATCCCACTGGTCGGCTGTTGTGTTGGCGAGACCTCTTCCGAGGCCAGTGCCAACGTTCAGCACCAGGCCATCGAGACCACCGAGAAAAGTTGTCGCGTTGGCGACCGCTCGAACGCACGCTTCGGCACTGGTCACGTCAGCCTCGATGGCGACTCCGACCCCACCATCGGCTTCGATCATCGCAAGGGTTTCTTGGGACGCGGCGAGATCTCGGTCTAGGCAAGCAACGGACGCACCCTCGTGCGCGCAGCGCAGGCTGATCGCCCTTCCATTGCCAATCGGCGCGTTCGCGTCGTCACTCGCCTGGGTGCCCGCGCCGACCACCAGTATTCGCCGCCCGGCGAGCCGACCGTGGTCGGAATGTCCTCGCGGGACAACGGTCATCGCGGGAATCCACTAAGGCCGTCGTCGAGTTCAACGCCCAACGTATTGAGTGTCATTGCGACCAGGTGGTAGTGCCCGACGAGCATCGGAACCTCGATGAGTTGCGCGGTGTCGTAGCGCTCGGCGATGATCGACCACGTCACCTCAGAGATCGTCGACGTTTCATGCAATTCGTCGGCCGCTCGTAGCAACGACGCTTCAAACGGCGACCATCCGATGGCATCTGGCCCTAGCGCCACGCGCTCCACTTCACTCGATGTGATACCCAGCCTCAGCGCAATCCGCGCGTGCTGGGCCCACTCATACTCGGCTCGACAGTTCCATCCCGTGCGCAATATCAAGAGCTCTCGATCACGGGCCGGCAACTTCCCGTTGAGTAGCTTCCCGCCGAAAGGGAGCCAACGGCGAAAGAGTCCGGGTGCTTGGACCAGCGTGGTGAAGATGTTGGCATCGGTCTCCGCGCCCGAGGAGGACTGGTCCAGCAACTCTCGAACTTGACCGGTGCGCTCGGCCATTGGAACGGGCGCAATTCGTAAAGGTCTCGATGTACCCAAAGCGGTGCCTCTTTCATCTCAGCGGACGATCCTCGCATCCTAGGAGCAACGCCTATTGGCGTCTTTGAGTTTGCTCATCGAACTCAAGCGCGCTACGGGCCCCCAATCTCAAACCTATTGCGCGGTTGCTCCGGTTCACTCTTCGCACGATCGGTGTTCGACACATTCGAACGTTCCGCTTTGAGACAAGGATTTGGCCGTGAAACGTAGTCGCTCGCTAGCGCTGGACGGCGCATCATTTCGGAAAGGTAACTCGAATCACGCTGGCCTCAATGACATGCCCATCTTTGGCGGAGAGTGTGCGGAACAAGATCGCCCCTCCTTGAGACGACGGCAAAGCGAACGTCACCGACTTGGTGAAGGAATCCATGACGCCCATCGAGCCACCCATTACGGTGTCACTCCTCAAGGGGGCGAGTGTCCCGTCCTGGCGGATTACGACGTTGACCACCGCTTCGTACGCGGTACTGCGTCCCTTGAGTACTACGGGTGAAGAAATGCTTTCAGAAGCCAAGGGGCCCGTCACGACGATGTCCGCGCACGACGCGCCAAGGACCCACCATGAGTTCGCCGCTGTCAACTGGCGCACCAATATCGTTGTCACCGCACCGGTTGGTGTGACCCTGACGGGAACTTCACCGGAGCGGCTATCGCCACGTTGAAACGCACCCACTATTGGATTGACGAAGCCCAGGTAGTTCGTGGCAAAAGCCTGGGCCGTCAAAACCGGATCACCAAATCTCGTTACGTTTGTCGCGAAGGGCCATATTGCCGTTTCGGGTTGCGTCACTGGTCCAATGGTGGTAGTCGTCGTTGACGTCGACGGAGCCCTCCACTGGCGACCTGCCACTACTCCTAATACGCCCACCGCAGTTAGCGCGCTCACGATTACGGCGACCGTTTTCTTGTTCATCCTTCCAGTGTTGCCCGATTTTTATGAAAGCAATAGGGCTTTTGGTCACAATTTGAAATAACTTGCATCTCTCCTCACAGCGCAATGCGTAAGGCGATATAGACCCGAGAGTTCTCGGACCCGTCGGTACCGCAGGGACACCGACGGGGCCGAGGTGGCGTGGGACCCTTTGGGGCCCGATGGCGCCGCGTCGCAACCAGAGAGTCCGGCGTGGCAGAACGACGGAATTGGTGATGGAGCTGCGCCGCAACATCGGTGCCTGGAACCTCGGCCGTTCGGTCAAACTGGAGCCATGGATCGCTCGCGATGAGATACATCATCCTCACCCTCGTGATCTTCGGCGTCAACCTCTTGCCGGCTTTCGGTCCGCCGACCTGGGCGGTGCTGGTCTTCGCCCGGCTTCAATGGCACCTAAATCCCGTCGCCCTCGTCGCACTGGGGGTGACGGCTGCGGCCTGTGGACGCTACCTCCTCGCTCGAAGCGCCCGTAGATTCAAGACTCGGCTACCGACCCGATTGCGCGAGAACCTCGATGACGCGCAACACCTGATCCAGCGCAAACGCGTCGGCGCGCTGGCCCTCTTCGGCATCTTCGTCGTGTCGCCACTTCCCTCGGCCCAACTGTTTCTCGCCGCTGGGCTGCTCGATCTTCCCCTGGGTCCGCTCACCTTCGCCTTCGTCCTCGGTCGCCTCGTGAGCTACTCGATCTACGTCAGTATCGCTACCGTCGCTGATCAACAGCTCGGCGGCGTCGTGCGCAACGCGTTCGGATCAGTATGGTCAATCGTCGGTCAATTAGTCCTTCTCGTCATCGTGTGTGGGTTGCCTTTCATCAGATGGCGGCGATTCGCCAAGTGACGACGCGCACGTGGGCGTCGCCTTTGCTCGGGCGGCGACGGCCAAGCGTCCACAATGCGAGTTGCGAGCGAACTCCCGGCTCATTTTTGTGCATCGAATAGAAAGTCCGGTGACCCATCAGAAGATGGAGAACCCTTATGGAAAAAGGGGATCCTTTGGTGGAGCGAGAGTTCCTGTTTTGGCGGAGGTAAGGGCGGACCTTGCGCCACACACTAAGAACCGCTGAACGTACAGCGGCCCCGTCGCCGTTAAGCCAGAGTCTGTGGATAGTCTCTGGTTCTATGAAGAGTGAACCATGGCTGGGCGACGCGTGTGCTCTTGTCGAGGCATTTCGCGCGGGCACCCTAAGCCCAACTGAGGCGCTCGAAGCTTCGCTCGCCGCAATTGAAGAGTCGCATCTCAATGCTTTCTCATTTGTCGACGCCGAAGCCGCCCGCGTTACGGCCGCCGACGCAGACGTCTCGCTCCCATTCGGTGGCGTACCAATAGCTGTAAAGGAGCTGGAGTCGGTGGCCGGGTGGCCCTACACCGAAGCCTCGCTAGTTTTCCGGGACCGTGTAGCCAAGTACGACAGCACCCAGGTCGCTCGCCTGCGAGTCGCGGGAACGGTTCTTGTCGCTCAAACGACCGCGTCGGAGTTTGGCGGCATCAACTGCACCAGCACGAAACTCCACGGAACGACACGTAACCCGTGGGACCCGACGCGAACACCGGGCGGATCTTCGGGCGGTTCCGCGGCCGCGGTCGCCGGCGGACTGGTGCCGCTGGCCTCGGGTGGTGACGGCGGCGGCTCAATTCGTATTCCCGCAGGCTTCACGGGCCTGTTCGGGTTGAAATCCACGTTCGGTCGGATCCCGAGAGGTCCGTACGCCCAACAACCTCCCCTCACCGTGACCGTTGGCTGTGTTTCTCGCTCCGTACGCGATACCGCCCGCTGGTTCGACACGTGCAACGGATTTGATTCGCGAGACTCCTTGAGTCTGCCTCGCGTCCAAGGCTGGGAGGCGGGCCTCGACTCCTTTGATCTCGCCGGTAAACGAGCAGTGATTTCCATTGATCTCGGAGCCGCGATTGTCGAACCCGTTCAAGCTACTTTGCTCATCGCGCTGGCCGAGCAATTGATTGCTAAGGCAAAACTCAAACGAGTCGATCTCGTGATTCATTTTCCCGAAGGTGGTCTCGAGTGGTCTCTCTCAAACTTGATTGGCTTGGCCGGCGCGCTAGGTGATCGGTATCCAGACTGCCACGATGACCTGACGACTGAGATTCAATTAGGCATGAGTATGGCCGTGAAGAGATTCAGCCTTCAAAGTGCCGGGGGAGCCGAGATTTTCCGAGTCGAGTTCAACGAACAGATGGCCGACATCTTTGAACAAACGGACTTCATCTTCGCCGCGACCAATCCCGACGTGGCCTTCGCGGCGGCCGGACCAATGGCTACCACCGTGGGCAAAGTCGACATGGTGGCCGAATATGGATTCAACAAAGCCATTGGCAACAACGGAGCACTCACCATTCCCGCCAACTTCACGGGCAATCCCGCCATTACCATTCCCGCTGGCCTCGTTGACGGTCTGCCCGTGGGGCTTCAAGTCATTGGCCGCCATCACGAAGAGCAGTTGCTCTTGGACTTGGCCCGCATTGCGGAGCGAGAACGCCCCTGGCCATTGGTAGCTCCGTCGACGCAGAGCTGAGGTGAAGCGTGAGCCTCAAGCGCGGACAGCGTTTTCTAGCGGTCATTGAGGGTGTTTAAGCAGCCACTTCTTGTCGCGGGCGTAGAGAGTGGGAAGTTGATCTGCTCTCGCTCGGTACAGGTCCGCGACACCCGAAGTGGGATGGAAGGTTACTCCTGACGCTGGTGCACTGACTTCATCAATCGAACGCTCACTCAGGGCCATGAACGCGAGGAGAGCGGCTCCGCGCATCTGGGCTAACAAGGGCTGAGAGACCTGCACGACGTCACAACCCAAGGTGTCGGCGTACATCTGACACCAGAGTCGCGACTGAGCACCTCCGCCCAAGAGTCGAATGGGAGAGAGTGGTCGGCCGGCGAACTTCTCTACGTACTTAAAGAGCCAGGCACTGTTGGCCGCAACTCCTTCCATGACCGAGCGAATGAGGTCCGCGGTACAAGTCTGAACCGAGAGATTGGAGAATCCCGCTCGGATCTTCTTGTTACCTATAGGAGATCGTTCGCCGGCCAACCACGGGGTGAAGATAACCCCGTGAGCTCCGGGCGGCGACGTGGCGGCGAGGGTCGTCATCGCCTCGAAACTCATGTGTGCCCCCGTCCCCGCGAGGGCCTCTTGCAACCATTCGAGCGCTTTGGCGCCCGTCTCTTGGTTGTTGATGATGATGTAGGAATCATTCGTCAGTCCCGGGACCGACGCGATCGAATGATTGATATCGGTCTTCTTCTTGGGCATCGGACAACTTATCCATGACGTCGTCGAAAGTGCGAGGTGCGTGTCGTAGAAGTTTGTTCCACCCGAGCCCAGGGCGGCCGCGTGAAGGTCAGGTATCCCGGTAATCACGACGGTGTCGCTCGAAAGCCCCAACTCTGTGGCGACACTTGGCGTGACAGTGCCCACGATTGACCCAAAGGGCCGAAGCGGCGGAAGATAACTGACGTCCAGGCCCACCATCTTGAGCAGTTGTGGGTCGTAGTCGTAGTGAGACAGATGGCGATTGTCCGTCATCCACATGGCGAGGCGAGAGGCGTGCGTCGCCGACGCCACGCCGCTAAAGCGCATGGTCAAGTAATCCACGGGCTCCATGAACCAGCGGGTTGCCGCCATGACGTCGGGTTGATCGTGCATCAAATACAACATCTGACCAATGGGATCGGCACCTGACGTCGAGGGGGCGCCGCCCGACTTACGGATGAAGGGCAGCACCTTTCGTGCGTTGTAGCCCTGGAACATCCCGCCGAGCGCTTGGCGCGAGTAGCGACCGCCTCGGGTATCGAGCCAGGTAAGACAGGGTCCCGTAGGACAGCCGTTGGCGTCGACTGGAACCGTCGACGCGTACTGACCGGTCACCGCGACGGCTTTCACTCGACTGGAGGAAATGTCCGAAGCCCCCAGCAGCCGCTTCGTCGCCTCCGTGATGAGCGCCCACCACTGATTGGCGTCTTGGGTCGCGGCGCCATCGTCACCGTGGTGCGTCGTCACGTGATGCACCTCGCTGGCGATGACCTCACCGTCCAGCGTCACGAGACCGACCTTCGGTCCACCCGTACCCAGGTCGACGCTGAGACATAGTTCTAAGGCAGCACTCATAGTGGAGGGACGGCGGACTGCTTATCCATCATGTCGGCCATGAAGAACTTGATGAGGGCGTCGGACTCTTCGCTGGGGCCGCCGGCGACGCCACCGTAAATGGCGCCTGACTTGGCCGCTTCATCCTTGTGGGTGGCGGCGTACGCGACGGCGTCAGCTAGATCAACGGACCATCGCTCGACGACGCCCGGAAGAGTTTGCGGACGAGTGACGGCCATGTGAATCGCGTTGGGGTACTGCTGGCCGTTCATCCGCCATCCGCGAGTGCGCAAGAAATCGTTCACCAAGTAGATGTCGAACTCATCCGAAGTGAAGGAGAAGAGGAAGGTTGGCTTACCCATGATGCGCAGCGACGGGTGCTCTCGAATCGCGGCCTGCATGGCGCTAGACGTGGCGAAGATCTTTTCGGCGTAGTGCCGGTAGCCCGAGCGCCCGAGATGCACCATGGCCGCCCAGGTGGCCGCGAGTAAACCCCCCGAGCGTGAACCGTCCATTCCCGGTGAGCAGTACTTCCCGCCCGACCAATCGGTGAGATAGAAGTACTGATCGTTGCGAAGCGCCTTATCCGCGAAGCACAACACACTGGTGCCCTTCAGGGCGTAACCGTATTTATGGGTGTCGGCGGAGATGGTGGTTACCCCGGGTACCGAGAAGTCGAAGGGTTCAATCTCGTAGCCGAGTTCCCGGCCAAAGGGCAGTATGAATCCACCGAGGCAACCATCAACGTGCAAGCCAATGTCGTGTTCCAGGGCGAGAGCGCCGAGCTCGCTGATCGGATCGATCGTCCCGTAGCCGTAGTTACCAGCTGAGCCAATGAGCGCGACCGTGTGGGCGTCAATATTGGCCTTCACCCACTCGAGGTCGACTTGGGTCGTGTCCGGGTCCACGGGGGCGATCTTCATGTCGACGCCAAAGAGATGCCCGGCTTTACTGAACGCCGGGTGCGCCGTCTCGGGCTTGATCATGTTGGCTCGACCTGCCGTCGGGTGGTGTTCGCGATAGGCCAATACGGCGTGGGCGATCGAGTTTGAACCTCCGGAAGTAATGAGGCCGGCGGGCGTGGTGTCCGTGAGGTTGCGCGCCCCCAAGAGGTCCAGCGTCATGGCGATGATCTCGGCTTCAAATTTGGTCGCGCTTGGACACATGTCGCGCTGAAGAGAATTCACGTACGAGAAGTAGGAAAACGCGAGGTTCAAATAGTCGTAGTGATCGTGGTCTCCGCAGTACATAGTGCCCGAGCATTGACCGCTCTCCCACACCGGATCCTCGGCCAATGACATTGACGACAGCATGGACAGAACGACGTCCTTATCGACGCCTTCCTCGGGGAGCGTTCGATTAATCCCGAACTGCTCCGCGTACGGGAACCCACTCATGTTGCTCTCCTCACGTGCATTTTCAAGAGCGTAAACGAGGAGTCCGGTGCTCGGAAAATCCCATTCTGAGCAGGCTCGAAGAGTGATGTCATAATCGCCGGGGAAAGCGGTTGCTTTGGCTGACGGTTTGACCTCATTGCTTGAACGGTTTCAGAGAGACCTTCTAGGATTACAAAAAACAAGGGGGGCCATGGAGAACTTCGCGGGACGAATCGCGGTCGTCACGGGCGGGGGCACGGGAATGGGGCGCGAACTCGTTCGCCAGCTGGCGAAGGAAGGTTGCCACGTGTCGGCCTGTGACGTCTCGGCGACGGCACTTGACGAGACGCGAGCACTGGCTCTCGAAGCGGCGCCGACTGATACTCGAGTGTTGACCTTTGTCGCTGACGTGGCCGATGAAGACCAGTTGCTCGCCTTTCGTGACGACGTCGCCAAAGGGCACGCCACGACGTCGATCAACTTGCTGTTCAACAACGCCGGTATCGCTGGCGCGGGCAGCTTCGTCGATGACGATAGAAGTGCGTGGGAGCGCACTTTCGCCATCGACTGGGGTGGTGTCTACCTGGGCACGAGGACCTTTCTCGGCATGCTGATGGCGGCCGATGAGGGGCACATCGTCAATACGAGCAGCATCAACGGAATCTTCGCGTCGGTCGGTCCCAATCGGCCGCACACCGCCTACAGCGCCGCCAAATTCGCTGTGCGCGGCTTCAGCGAGGCCCTCATCACCGACCTGCGGATGAACGCGCCGCACGTGCGGGTCTCGGTCGTGATGCCGGGCCACGTCGGAACCTCGATCGTCATCAACTCCGGCATCGTGCACGGCAAAGAACCGGACTCCCTCGACCAGGAGGACCTCGTGAAGGTTCGACGTCAATTGGCGGCCGATGGCACGCCAGTCGATGAAGTCTCGGATGACGATTTGCGCAAAGGTGTCGCCATGTTCGGCGAGGCCTTTCGCGACCTCGCCCCGCTGAGTGCCGCCTCGGCCGCGGCGATCATCCTCGACGGCGTGCGCCAGAACAAGTGGCGCATCCTCGTTGGCGAGGACGCGGTGATCACCGACCAAATGGTGCGCGACGACCCCGAGCACGCTTACGAACCCGAGTTCTGGCGCGCCCTCCAGGCCCGGGGTTTCTTTGGCGGCTTCCAATAGAAAAATGATTACGCGAGAAAGCGGATTGGATCAAGACGAGGTATACACGCCGAAGCAGGCAGGAATCCGAATGGGTGAGTTCCTTATACCAGCGCAACCGCAATCAGCCCTTCTGTCGCTTAGTTGCATGGTTCCAGGTGAGTTTCCGAATTGTTACGGGTCAGACATTGTTGGTGTCGGAGACCCGACGTCGTCGATCTCCTACCAGTCACTGGCGGCTCACGACCTGAGTTGGCTCGCTGCATCCCAGTTCGCTCGAGATCACATCGTTGAATCGTGGTGAGATGTGATATCGCGAGTTTCCTTTTAAAGACCTTTGACACGACTAATCGACCAGGGAGTTCGCGTGGGCGAGTGCCAAGATGTTGTAATGAACGACTATGTCAAAGTAAACCTCGCGAACTGGAACAGCCGGGTGCCTCACCACGTGCGCGGCTACGGACTCGAGCAGTTCCGCGCCGACCCGGAACACTTATCGCACGTGGTTCGCTTCGACCTTGAGAGGTTAGGCAGCATCGAGGGACTGGATGTCGTGCATCTGCAGTGCCACATCGGCACCGACACCTTGTCACTGGCTCGGCTTGGGCCTCGCAGCGTTACGGGAATTGATTTCTCACGGCCGGCACTGGACGCCGCGGCCGCACTCGCCACTGAATGCGGCGCCGAGATCACCTACGTCGAGAGCGAGGTCTACTCCGCCATCGACGCGGTCGGGTCTGAACGATTTGATCTCGTCTACACGGGCGTAGGGGCATTGTGCTGGCTGCCCGACATTAAGCGGTGGGCTCGGACCGTCGCATCACTCCTCCGACCCGGTGGTCGCCTGTTCATGCGAGAAGGACATCCGATGCTGTGGTCGATGGCCGATCCAAGGCCCGACGGACTCCTGGTGGTTGAGTACCCATACTTTGAAACTGAGGGAGTCCCCTTCTCTGAGCCGTTTAGCTACGTTGAACACACTGAACCTCTGAAATCTCCCGACATCATCCACTTCAATCACGGTCTCGCGCAGATCATCACTGCCCTAATGGACGCGGGCATGCAATTGACAGCCATAGAAGAACACGACACTGTCCCGTGGAATCCCTTTGACGAGGCGATGGAAGAGGTGGGCGAAGGAGAGTACCGATTGCGCCAAGAGCCAGAAAGGCTGCCTGCTACATACACGCTCCAGGCAGTGAGGTTGGACGGCGCAGGTTCGCCAGACACGCCCTGACTGGATGCGAAGTTTCTCGCAAATATCAATTCGTCGCACTCACAAAATCAGAGTTCAACGAGATCGGTGTCGGACATTCGACATTGCAGATCGTCGGCCACTGGAGAGTAACTGCGCAACGAAAGTGAAAGTTCCAGTTCCGGTCACTGCTCTACGCGGGGAGGTCCATTCGGAACTTGCTCATAACCATCACACCCCCGAGGAATTCAAAGTGCCAAGTGGGCCGTCCCACAGCATCACGACGAATCAATCCGGAAAATCCCCCGGCCCGGCTGGTACGTCCACGGCGTGCTCACGGAGAGCATCGAGAGGCACGATTTCGAGGGCGCGCTCGTTTGTCGAGGCTAGGACGACGTAGGCCGCCGCCCCATCGAGATGGGCACGCAGCCAATTGGCGGCGGTCACACACCACCGATCGCCGGGCACCAGTCCCGGGAAGTCGTATTGAGGCATCGGCGTGGTCAGGTCGTTACCGATTCCTCGCTGGTGCTCGAGAAACTCAGCGGTGACCACGGCGCAGATGGTGTGACTCCCCAGGTCCTCTGGTCCAGTCGTGCAACAGCCGTCACGGTAGAAGCCCGTGACGGGGTCGGTGCCACACGGTTCCAAGGACCCACCCATGACGTTTCGTTCGACCATGGAACCAGTATCGCCCAATGGAAAGGCAAACACCGAAAGTTCACACCTCGTCTGATTATCAACTACTCGGCTCATTCCGTCAACAACCGAGACGGCTCACCGAGGCTCAGGCGACCGAAAGGGCCGCGCGTTACGAGGGAGGAGCCACGGTGTACGAGTTAGCTTTTCAATTCGACCGTCATCGCACGACGAACGCCGCACGGCTCAAGATGGCTGGAATCGCGATGCGCTGCCAGTCTCCGACGCCCGACGCCATCGACTCGCTGGTGCGTCTAGACGCGTCCGGACTTTCGCCCATGGAGGTCGGCAAGCCACTCGGATTCTGCGTCTCGAGTTGAGGTAGTCTCACCTTGTGAGCGACCAGAAGCGAAGTGTTCCGACCGGCGTTGCGTTGATGGTCAGCTCACTGCTCGTCGCGGTGTCCCTCCTCTTTGGATTGGTTGCCGTCGGCCGCGGAGTGTCGGTGCGCGGCAGCGCCACCGGCATCACCATCACCGGCGAGGCGTCGGCNNGTGAAGTCCCTCAGCGCATACCTCAAGAGTGGGGGGATCGACGTCTCGAAGTTGGTGCTGAGTGGCGTCTCGACGTCGAACAACGAGCAGTACATAAACGGCAATCCCACGGGCAAGATCCTGAACTATCAGGCGAGCCGCAACATCACGGTGAACTCGGACAACGTCTATCTCATTCAGACGCTCAGCCAAGGCATTGGCCAGGTTCTGCAGACGGGTGCCAACATCGTCTCCTCGGGACCGCAGTACTACGTGAGCACCCTGCAGAAACTTCGACCTCGTCTCATCGCTGCGGCGATGAGCGACGCGAAGTCGAAGGCGATCGCGCTCACTTCCGCCACGGGCGGGTCGGTGGGTTCGGTTCGCAGCGCCAGGAGTGGTCCGTTCCAGGTCAATGCCGTAGGCTCCGGCCAGGTCTCGAGCGGCGGCGTCTACGACACGACGACCATTCGCAAGACCGTGTCGACCACGGTGACGGTGATCTTCAACTTGGGCTGACGGAGGGCGTCAGCTCGTGTTCTACGGCTGATACCGGTAACCCATCCCGTGTTCATTTGTCAGGTACTTAGGCCTGGCTGGGTCCAATTCGATCTTGGCGCGCAACCTGGCCATGTATACCCGTAGGTGATTTGAATCCTCTGGATAGCCTGAACCCCACACTTCTGTAAGGAGCTTGCGACGACTTCGGAGTTGGCCCGGGTGACCCAAGAGAGCCTCCAGCAGACGCCACTCCGTCGACGTGAGATGGACCTCCTCGGCGATGTCCGCCGACCGTCGGGTCACGACCTGAGCGTTTAGGTCGACGGTGACGTCGCCCAGCTCGAACACGAGGTCGTCGAGGTCGCCCACCTTGCGCCGTCCAAGTGCTCGGAGGCGTGCCAGCAGCTCTTCGATACTGAATGGTTTGGTCAGGTAGTCGTCGGCGCCCGCGTCGAGAGCTGAAATCTTGTTGGTCAGATCGCCGCGACCAGAAAGGATAAGTATCGGTACTGTCACCTTCCGACGTAGGGCCGAAACCAACGCAATGCCGTCGAAGTCCGGAAGACCTAAATCCAAGACCACGAAATCCGGTTGAGTCTTCTCGACCTGTCGCAGCGCGCTCGCGCCATCGTGAGCCGTCACGATCTCGTAGCCTCTTGCGCGCAAGCTGATCGAAAGCGTTCGCACAATCTCAGAGTCGTCGTCGACGATCAGAATTCGACTCACTACTCCTCCAATGAGGGGAGCGTTGACGTTGGAGAAATTGTCGCTCGGAGCTGGACAACCATTGTCAACCCGCCGCCCGGGGTTTCCTCGGGAACGAGCGCGCCTGACATTGCCTCGGTGAGCCCTCGGGCGAGGGCTAGTCCGAGACCAACGCCAGTCGTGTTGTCATTGTCGCCCAGGCGTTGGAACGGCAAGAACACTTGATCGAAGTCGCGGGCGGAGATTCCCGGTCCGTGATCAATGAGGCGTACCTCAATTCGATCGCCGAACTGGCTCGCCGTGAGGAGGGGTGGCTGGTCTTTTGGCGAGAATCGAAGGGCGTTGGCGAGCAGGTTGGCCAACACTCTCTCGAGCAATGGCTGATCAGCGTCCACTGTCGACAAGTCATTCGGTAGTTCGACGCGAACCGCGAACGAGGCAGGCGCAGCTTCATCGAGCGCGGCTGCGACAGCGTCTTCGAGAGCCACCGGTTGCATATGCACCGCCAGCGCCCCGGCTTGCAGGCGACTCATGTCCAGCAGGTTCTCCACGAGACGGTTGAGTCTCGCCAACGAGCGTTGAGAACTATCCAACAATTCCGCCCGGTCAACAGCTGACCAGTCAACATCAGAGGAGGCAAGGCTGCTAAGCGCGGCATTCAATGATGCCAGTGGCGTGCGCAGATCGTGGCTAACCGCGGCCAGTAGCGCGGAGCGCGTCCGGTCGGCCTCGGCCAAGTGACTCGATTCGGCCGACCGTTCGATGAGGTGCTGCTGGGTAAGAGCCACACGAACTTGCATGGCGAGAGCCTCGAGCACCCGCTGTTGGGAGGCCGCCGGCGTGGGTCCGAACATCACCAGACGGTGCGTTTCGTCGATCGAAAGTTCTTGATCCCAGATAGGGTAAGACGAGACCAGATCCGGCTTGGTCATGACGAGACTCCATCTGCCATAGTCGTCGCTCTCTTGGAGGCCCACCGCCGCGAATTCAAACATTTCTCGCAGATGAGTTAACAGGTCGGCGATCGAGCTCCTCCCGCGCAACACGGAGCCGGACAGGGAGGCCAACGAGGTCGCCTCGGCGCTCGCTCGGGCCGCTAAGACGTTGCGCCTAGAGGACACGTCGACGATCACTGAAACCATGACCGCGACCGCCACGAAGACGATGATGGCAATTGTGTTGTTCATCTCGCCAATCGTGAACTTGTGGATTGGTGGCGTGAAGTAGTAGTTGACGAGAAGTGAGCCCACGAGGGCAGCCAAGAGTCCGGGCCATATCCCGCCCAGCATCGCGACGCCGACGATGACGAGAAGGTAGATCAGCAGATCGCTCGGCAAGTTCAGTTGATCGCGCCATCCGGCGAGCACGAACGTGACCAGCGTCAAGGCGACGAGAGTTAACGCGACGGCGAGGAGCTGACGTTGCCGGCTGAGCGCACCACGTAATCGAAGCACCTCGGGGCGGCGTCCTATCTCCTCGTGAGTGATCACATGGACGTCGATCGGACCTGACTCTCGAATCACCCGAGCCCCCAGGCCCGGCCCCGTGAGCCGCTGCCTCGCCCGACCTCGGCGAGTCGCTCCCAATACCAACTGTGTCGCGTTCTCGGCTCGGGCGAAGGCGAGGAGTGCCGCGGCGACGTCGTCGCCCACGACTTGGTGGTAGCTGCCCCCGAGCGCCTCGACAAGGGAACGTTGAGAGGACAAGGTCGCCGGATTCGATCCCGTAAGGCCATCGGACTGCACGACGTGTACCGCTAGGAGATCGGCACCACCTCGCGCGGCAATTCGGGTGGCGCGGCGAATGAGCGTCTCACCCTCTAAACCACCGGTCAGGCCCACGACGACGCGTTCTCGCGCTTCCCACGTCGAATTGATGTCGTGGTCAGCGCGATAGCGCATCAGCCCTTCGTCGACGCGATCGGCAAGCCAGAGGAGCGCGAGCTCTCGGAGCGCCGAGAGGTTCCCCTCTCGGAAGTAGTTCGAGAGTGCCGCGTCGATCTTCTCCGGCGAGTAGATGTTGCCGTGAGCCATCCGCCGTCGCAGCGCTTCCGGCGTCATATCGACGAGTTCGATCTGTTCTGCCCGTCGAACCACTTCGTCCGGGATCGTCTCGCGCTGGAGAATTCCGGTGATCGACTGCACCACGTCGTTCACGCTCTCCAGGTGTTGGATATTCAATGTGGTGATGACGTCGATGCCGGCGTCCAGGATCTGTTCGACGTCCTGCCATCGCTTTTCGTTCGCGCATCCTGGGACGTTGGTATGGGCGTACTCGTCGACGAGTACCTGTTCGGGCTGTCGCGCGAGTACGGCGTCGACGTCCATTTCGTAGAACTCGCCACCCCGGTACGCCACCCGCTTGCGAGCCAGCACTTCGAGGTCTTTCACCATATCGGCGGTCTTTGCTCTGCCGTGGTCCTCGACCACCGCGACGACGACGTCGGTCCCTCGCTGCGCGCGCCGATGCCCTTCACCCAACATCGCGAAAGTCTTACCAACTCCTGGCGCGGCGCCGAGGTAGATACGAAGGTGACCTCTCTTATTCATGGGCTTACCCTGCGATACTCGTCGAACTCCAAGCGTCGAAAAGGTGCGAGAGTCACCGCTTCACCTCAAGGGCTCAACTTAGAGAGCGCCACGTTGAGCTCGAGTACGTTGATGTACGAGACGCCAAGGAAACCGAACTGAGCTCCGTGCACCTCGGAGTCAACGAGTGCCCGCAGCCTCGTGGACGAGATTCCCCGAGCGCGGGCAACCATGGGAATCTGCACCAGGGCGTCCGCCAAGGTGATGTCGGGGTCGATACCCGAGCCCGACGTCGTCACTAGGTCGGCCGTCGGATGCTGCACGCCCACGGCGCGCCATTCAGTGATCAGCGCGCGCACGTCAGTCACGAGCGCCTTGGAGCGCGGACCTAGATTCGATGCACCGGATGAGCCGGCAACACCGTTGAGCGCGAGAGGGTTGTCGGCGTCGGGGCGTCCGTTGAACCAGTTGGGATTGATCGATTTCCCATCGTTCCACGGTTGGCCCACCAGTGTCGAACCATAATTCGTTAATGAACCGTTGGCCTGGTCGTGGAACGCCAGCTGGGCGAGCGCCCAGCCCCCCAGCGGGTAGATCACGCCGCAGATCACCAGGAGCACCACGGTCAGGACTGCGGATCTCAAGAGGTTCGTTCGCATCAGTTCGCGCCGGTCGCGGTGAGGATTAAGTCGATCACTTTGATGCCGATGAATGGTGCGATAATCCCGCCTATTCCGTAAATGAGGATGTTGCGCCGCAGCATTTCGGCCGCTGAGCTGGGTCGGAACTTGACTCCGCGAAGCGCAAGTGGAATCAGCGCGATGATGACTAGGGCATTGAAGATCACCGCCGACAGGATCGCGGAGTTGGCGTTGTGCAGGTGCATGACGTTGAGCGTGTTGAGCGCCGGAAACGTCACAACGAACAGGGCCGGGATGATGGCGAAGTACTTGGCGACGTCATTGGCGATCGAGAACGTCGTCAGGGAGCCTCGGGTAATGAGGAGTTGCTTGCCGATCTCGACGATGTCGATGAGTTTCGTTGGATTCGAGTCGAGGTCGACCATGTTCCCGGCCTCCTTGGCCGCATTAGTCCCGGTATTCATCGCCACGCCGACATCCGCCTGGGCGAGTGCTGGAGCGTCGTTGGTACCGTCGCCAGTCATTGCCACCAATTTGCCACCTTCTTGTTCCTGACGGATCAGGGCCATCTTGGTCTCGGGCGTCGCTTCGGCCAGGAAGTCATCGACTCCGGCCTCTTGCGCAATCGCTGAGGCCGTGAGTGGATTGTCGCCCGTGATCATCACCGTCCGAATGCCCATGGCCCTCATGTCCGCAAACCGTTCTCTGATCCCTGACTTGACGATGTCCTTGAGCTCGATGACCCCCAGGATCTGACCGCCGTCGGCCACCACGAGCGGCGTCGCTCCCGCCCGGGCGATCTGGTTCACCACCTCGTCGAGTTCTAAGGGCACGGATCCACCCATCGTCTCCACCCAGTGGCGCACCGAATCAGCCGCGCCCTTGCGGATCATCCTCGAATCGATGTCGAGACCGGACATTCTGGTCGTGGCCGTGAAGGAAATGAACTCGGAGCCGGGCGGTAACTCCTCCGCACCGAGGTCGAAAAGTTCGTTCGCCAAGATAACGATAGAGCGCCCCTCCGGTGTCTCGTCGGCGAGAGAGGCCAACCGGGACGCCGAAGCCAACTCGGCCTCCGTGTGACCAGA
Source organism: Acidimicrobiaceae bacterium (assembly GCA_003134515.1). Classification (GTDB taxonomy): domain Bacteria; phylum Actinomycetota; class Acidimicrobiia; order Acidimicrobiales; family RAAP-2; genus RAAP-2. The sequence continues at coordinate 49,713 of PLBM01000119.1, forward strand.
TAGTTGGACAAATCTCGACGCCATTCGATTGCCGAGCGTGATCGTTCCCGTCTTGTCCAGCAAGAGCGTCTGCACATCCCCGGCGGCCTCGACTGCTCGCCCGCTCATCGCCAGCACGTTTCGTTGGACGAGGCGGTCCATACCCGCGATGCCGATCGCGCTCAGCAGTGCACCGATCGTCGTTGGTATGAGACAGACCAAGAGGGCCACGAGCACGACGACCTTCACGGGTGCACCGGCGTACGTGCCGAAGGGAGCTAGGGCGACCACCACCGGGAGGAAAACGATCGTGAGCACCGCGAGCAGGATGGTCAAGGCGATTTCGTTGGGGGTCTTTTGCCGATTGGCACCTTCGACGAGGCCGATCATGCGGTCGAGGAACGTCTGGCCGCGCTCGGCGGTGATCCTCACCACGATCCGGTCTGATAGCACCTTCGTTCCTCCGGTAACCGCCGACCGATCACCACCGGACTCTCGGATCACCGGAGCCGACTCGCCGGTGATCGCGGACTCGTCGACCGAAGCGACCCCCTCAACGATCTCGCCGTCGGACGGAATGACGTCCCCGGCTTCGCAAACCACCAGGTCGCCCTTTCGAAGCTCGTTGGCTGGAACTACGGCCTCGCTGCCGTCGCGATCAATCCGTCGAGCGGACGTCTCAGAGCGCATCTTGCGCAGGGTGTCAGCTTGGGCTTTGCCACGACCTTCGGCGACGGCCTCGGCGAAGTTGGCGAAGAGGACGGTGAGCGCCAGCCACACGGTGATCGAGATGACGAACACCGAAGGCGTTCGCACGCTGTAGGCGATGCAGACGATGGTGCCGACGAAGACGACGAACATGACGGGATTGCGTACCTGGACGCGCGGATCGAGCTTGCGAATGGAGTCGCCCAGCGCATGTCGCAATACGGCTCTGTCGAAGAGGCTACGGCGCTGGGCGACGCCGTGTCCCTCGCGCACCGGCTGGGTCTCAATGGTGGTCGTCACTTACCAGAACCTCCCGTGACTCAGTTGCTCAACAATCGGCCCGAGGGCGAGTGCCGGAAAGAAGGTGAGCCCCCCGACAATCACGATCACTCCGAGCAAGAGACCGACGAACATCGTGTTGTCGGTACGAAACGAGCCGAGACCCGCGGGCACGACCTTCTTGTGGGCGAGAGAGCCCGAGAGGGCCAGTGCCGGGATGATGACGCCGAACCGACCGAGCAACATCGCGATCGCCCCGGTGACGTTATAGAAGGGCGTGTTACCGGTCAAACCACCGAACGCCGAGCCGTTGTTGTTGCCCTGAGAGGTGTACGCGTACAGGACTTCGCTGAAGCCGTGGGGGCCGGCATTAAGCGGACCGGCTCGACCAGCCGTCGTAGCCACGGCGATCGCGGTCAGGATCAGAACCGTGATCGGCATGACGAGCACTCCGATGCCCGCCAGCTTCACTTCACGGGCCTGGATCTTCTTGCCGAGGTACTCCGGCGTTCGACCGATCATGAGTCCGCCGATGAAGACGGCGATGATTGCAAAAAGCAAGATGGTGTACAGACCCGAACCCACGCCACCCGGACTGACCTCGCCGAGCATCATTCCCGTCATCAAGGCAAAGCCACCGAGTGGGGTGAATGAGTCGTAGGAGGCATCCGCAGAACCCGTCGACGTCATGGTTGATGAAACACCAAACAGTGCAGACAGGGGCGGACCGAAGCGGACCTCCTTGCCTTCCATATTTCCCGCTGGCTGCGACGTGATTCCCGCGTGCGCCACGGCCGGATTGGCTTGGGACTCCGCGAATGTGGCGAGACCGACCCAAGCGCCAAAGAGCAGGGCCATCGCCGCGAGCACCGCGACGCCTTGACGAAGAGCGCCGACCATCTTGCCGAAGACATACGTGAGACTTACCGGTATCGCCAGAATCGCCAGGATCGATAGGAAGTTCGTCAGACCAGTGGGGTTCTCAAGAGGATGCGCGCTGTTGGCGTTGAGGAATCCGCCGCCGTTCGTGCCGAACTGCTTGATCGACTCCATGAAGGCGACCGGGCCGGACGCGAGTGTCTGGTGAACGCCATTTAGCGAGTTGTGGACATGGATTGCTCCGGCGAAGGAGTCAATCGAACCCTGCGCCACGAAGATCACACCGAGCACGAAGGAGAACGGTATGAGGATATAGATGACGGCGCGGGTTAGGTCCAACCAGAAGTTCCCGATCGTGGGCTTGCCGCGATTGGCGAAACCACGGATCACGGCAATCGCCACAACCAGGCCGACACCCGCTGAGACGAACTGCTGGAACTCGAGGCCCATGACTTGGGAGAAGTACGACATAGTCGTCTCACCGGCGTAGTTCTGCCAATTCGTATTGGTGAGGAAACTGACCGACGTATTGAATGCCAGGGCCGGATTCACACTCGCGAGGTGCTGAGGATTGAGAGGGAGATGACCTTGCAAAACCAGGATGGTGTAGGTCACGGTCAAGATCACCCCGCTGAAGACGATCATTGAGGTGGCATAGCGCTGCCATGACTGCTCGCTCTCCACGTCGACTCGAAGAAAGCGATAGATCGGTCGCTCCACAGAGTTGAGGAAGCGAACTCTCCCTTCGAAAACGGCCGTCATATAGGAGCCGAGGAATCGCCAGCAAATCGCCAGCCCGATGAGCAGCGCAACCAGTGTCAACGCGAGCGACATCAGAAACGCTCGGGCTTAATCATGGCGTAGACCAGATAGCAGAAGATACCAACGCTTAGAGACAGTAGGAGTCCGCTAACAAGATTCATACACGTTCCATTGCCCAGATAAATCCTAGGAAGAGACACGTGCTTCCCACGATTCCGATAATCGCCAACAGTTGTCCCATGTAGCCAGCATGGCGACCATTTCGCTAACTTCTTGTCAAAATCGGAGGCAAATCGTAGGCGATGAAGCCGTTCCGCTACTTCCTCATCGATATTGCGGTCGAGGCGAGAACAGTTGAGTGTTCCGGTCAACCCAAATCACGTGGCTGGAGTGCTCGATTCTGCATTTGATTGATTGGAATCTGAAACGCGTCTAGGTTCTAATCTCGCTGCCGCCCACTCGAGTCCTCTCTGACCACGCACCAGTGTGGTCCTAACGTGAGGACGTGATCCCCGCGCCGAAATCCCCGCTCCCCCCTGAGCGCTGTCAATGGCCAGTTTCCAG
>PLBM01000131.1 GCA_003134515.1 Acidimicrobiaceae bacterium
TAGGGACGTCAATCGTACCACCCGAGCCAAGGAACCCTCCTCGCGGGTGGTGGCGCTGAGTGAACACCAACCAAGACTCAATCGAGGATTGTTGCTTGACCAAAAGAGCTTTCCTTTTCGAACAAGCCCTGGGCAGGCTCGCCGGTGCGCTCGCCGCACCGGTTGGTTCACTAGTAACTTGCTCCTCGTTCACCACTTAGCGCCGCGAGTTACGCCTCTCTCATGACGAGCGAGTCTCGTCGGCAACCTCAACCGAAGTCAGCGTAGAAATCGTGCGACGGTAGCGCTGCGCGACGTAGTCATCCACCCACTCGACGGTGCTGCGAAAGTGTCCATCGTCCCCCTTTTGGGCCTGAAGGCGGCCCCGTTCGATCGCCGCGCGAAGTGCCGGTGCGCCCAGACCCTTTCGCACCAGTGACGTCAAGGGAACGAGTTGATCGGGCTCAGTCTTGGCCGGCAGCACGAACTCAAGGATGTTCGCAGTGACCGCTCGAGCCAACATCTCAGCGAGCCCGCCGGGGTCTCCGTGGTCTGCGCGACGTAGCACTGAAAGATACTTGTCGCGATCGCGTTTTACGATGATTGCCGGCGGATAACCAGTTCGTACCAGCATGAGGTTCAAGATCAATCGGCCCGCACGGCCGTTGCCATCAAGGAACGGGTGAATGCGTTCGAAGCGCGCGTGGGCGTCTGCCAAGCCTTCGATCAGAACTGGCGCATCTTTCAATTGCGCCAGCGACTTCACCCACTCGGCGAGTGCGCCGGGCACGACGACCCACGACGGGGGCGTCATGCCGCCGGGAAAGGACCGTATGTCGTGGCGACGGAAACTACCCGGACTCTCTTCGGGTGTGGCTTGCGGGTGCGGAGCGCTAACCCACGAAGGTCCGAGTGCGAGCTCGTGAACGTAGCGGATCTCGGTCAGCGAGACCGGAGCTGCGTCCTTCGCGTCCACCGGGGCGAGGGCCTGGGCGTAGACCCACTTCGCCGCGTCGGCGTAGCCGCGGACCTCGAGGTATTCGCTGAGCTCCGCACTTCCAATCGCACGGCCCTCGTCGAGAAGCGCCTCTACCTGATCGAGGAGCAGTGTGTTGCCTTCGAGTGCCGTCGAATGGTGAACCTCTCGGTGCCAGATCCAGCGCCAAATCCGGTCTGCATCCTCGGGAGCGGGTAGGCCACCAAGCAACTCATGCATCTCAGCCAGCGACGCATTAAGGCGTTGGTATACAGCTGCCCGACTGGGCCTACCTACACTCAAAGTGTTACGTGTCATCGAAATCAATCATAACACAACACTTTTGCCTCGGCCAATGACGTCGGGCTTTCGGTTCGAAACTAGGCGACTCTCTCTTAGCGCGTCTCTTTGTGCAACGTGTGCTTGCGCTCCCACTGGCAGAACTTTTTCATTTCAATGCGCTCGCGGTCGTTGATCTTGTTCTTGGTCGTGATGTAGTTGCGCCGCTTGCAGTCCTCGCAGGCCANNCCCTGCTTGGTGCCTGGTAGCGGCGGCGGGAGTCGAACCCGCGACACCACGATTATGAGCCGTGTGCTCTAACCACCTGAGCTACGCCGCCTGGCGAGCCCTCTGTCGGGATTGAACCGACGACCCCTTCCTTACCATGGAAGTGCTCTACCACTGAGCTAAGAGGGCACCCGCGACAATAACGCCGCGAGGGTGAATTGTACTCTCTCCGGGACCCTTTCTTCCAACCGTGTCGCGGTACCCTTGACCCTAATGAGAACGCGCCTGGTCGAACTTGACGACGCCGGCGCGCTCATGAACATCCTCAACCCCGAGGTCGTCGAAACGACCGTGTCGTTCGATCTCGTGCCCAAGTCGCTCGAGGAGCAGCGCCAGTGGATTCTCTTGCACCAAGCGACTCACCCGTGCCTCGTCGCCGTCAACGAAGAAGACGAGATGGGCGAGCGCGGCGCGAGAGGTGAGCGCATACTCGGTTTCTCGTCGGTGTCGCCCTTTCGAGAGCGCCCGGCGTACGCCACGACCGTCGAAAACTCGGTCTACGTCTACCGCGCGGCGAGGAATCGAGGCGTGGGCGAAGTACTGCTCAAAGAACTGCTCAAGACGGCCAACGAATCGGGCTTTCACTCGGTCATCGCTCGCATTGTGGGCGAGAACGCGGGGTCCATTCGCCTGCACGAGAAGTGCGGCTTCACCCTCGTGGGCACTGAGATTGAAGTCGGGCGCAAGCACGGGCGCTGGCTCGACGTCGTGGAGTACCAGTTCGTCATCAACCAATCCGGCTAGGTCGCCGGTTCGAGTTCTCTTTCCGCCCACGACCACTGGGTCCAGCGCCCCATGGGCAACAACAACACTCCCCCGAGGATCGCCACGGCCAGCGCGATCAGCAGTGGATTGGAGTGCAAGAGCCCGCCTAAGAGCTGACGGCCCCCGGGCAGGCCGACGAAGGGGCCGGTAATGGAGAGCAGCAATAGCCAAAAGTGCTCGCGACCCTGGTAACTCGCGGCGAGCACCACGAGACCCCAGGCCAGATACCACGGCTGCACGACGGGCCCGAGTTCCACGAAGAGAATGAGCGACAGGCCGAGCGAGCGTACCCAGCCGCGCTCGGACGAGTGCCACAAGAGCCAGAGCGAAAAGCCGGCCGCAGTGACCAGCCCGATGAATCTCGTCACCGAGAGCACCTGGGAGATCGTGATCGAGTGCAGACCCAGCGCGTGCAACATGTTGCCGATCGCCATCCCGACGCCGGTCGCCGGCGCGGCCCACGAGCGCACGGTGCCGTTGCTGAGCAGGTTCTTGACCCACCCAAAGCCAAAGCCCGCGAGCAGGGTCGACACGCCCAGCGTCGCGCCCGCCACCACCCCACCGATGAGAAACGGGCGAATCTTCTGGCGCAGGGTGGCCCGAGGTCCGAGCCAGTTCCAGGCGACAAAAGCCAGACCGATCGCGGCCGGCGCCTTTATGGCGGTCGCCACAGAGCAGAAGAACAGCGCCCAGACCGGATGTCGCTGCACGGCGAGTGCGAGACCGACGACGAGGAACCCGGCCATGATCGCGTCGTTGTGCGCGCCACCGATCAAGGTCAACAGCACGAGGGGGTTCATCGCGCTCAAGACGAAGGCTTCACCCGGGTCGCGCCCGAGGCCCTTGGCGAGCAGCGCGACGCCGTAACCGATGAGCGCGACGGCCAGCACCTCCAACAAGCGAAGTCCCACCACGGTGGAGAGCACGTGGTGGCG
>PLBM01000049.1 GCA_003134515.1 Acidimicrobiaceae bacterium
ACGAACCGACCAACCACCTCGATAAATCGGCCAAGCGCTGGCTCTTCGACGAGCTCGAAGCGTTTCGAGGCACCGTGGTGGTGATCAGCCACGACCTGCCGCTGTTGGACCGCTCGATCGACCGCGTGCTGGCCCTGCGCGACGGACAGTTGCGCGAGTACCGGGGCAACTACACGAAGTTCCTCCAGCTCGAAGAGGAGCGTCGACTCAGCGAGGAGAAGATCGCCGCGCACCAAGACGCCAAGATCGACCAGTTCACGAAGCTGGCCGACTCGATGCGCGGCCAGACCGAAAAGCGCGCCCGGCTGGCCAAGGTGCTGGACCGACGGGTTGCGAAACTGAAGGACAACCGCATCGAGGTGACGAAGAAAGAGAAGAAGGTCTCGTTTCGCCTGCCCCTGCCCGCACGCAGCGGCGACGTGCCGATGACCGTCGAACACGTGGCCGTCGCCTACGGGTCGCTCGAGGTTTTGCGCGACGTGAACTTCATCACTCGACGCGGTGATCGGATCCTCATCGTGGGCCGCAACGGCGCGGGCAAGTCCTCGTTGTTGCGCTGCCTCGCGGGGACCCAGGACGTGCAAGAGGGCGTGGTGAAGTTCGGCGCCAACGTGGTCGTGGGCTACTTCGCTCAGGAGAACGAGCAGTTGGACTTCACCAAGTCGGTCCTGGCCAATCTGGAGAACTGCACGGTCGAATCCGACGTGCAACGAAGAAAGATGCTCGGCGCCTTCGGCCTGAAGGGATCGGCCGCGCACCAGATGCCCGCCACCCTCTCGGGAGGTGAACGGGCGAAACTGGCGCTGGCGATCTTGGCGTCGTCCAAGGCCAATCTCTTGTTGCTCGACGAACCGACGAACAACTTGGACCCCGCGAGCGTGGACGCCCTGGGCGAGATGATGCGTCAGTGGAAGGGAACGATCGTGGCCGTGAGTCACGAACGGGGCTTCGCCGAGGCGCTCGAACCGACCCACGCGGTGCTGTTGCCCGAAGAGTACTTCGACCTGTGGGACGAGGAGTACATGGATCTCATCGAACAGCGTTAGCTAGGTGAGCTCGATCGACTTAGTTGAGGTGACGCTCAGAGGCCCAGTGCGAGAGCTGGTGGCGATTGGAGAGTTGGAGTTTACGCAGTACCGACGAGACGTGGCTCTCGACGGTCTTGGTGGAGATGGTGAGTTCGCTGGCGATGTCGCGGTACGAGTAGCCGCGCGCGATGAGTCGTAGCACCTGACGCTCACGGGGCGTCAACTGGTCAAGCTCGGGATCGACGTCGACGGCTTCGAGGTTGACGCCTTCGAGCGAGAACGCGTCGAGGACGAACCCGGCGAGGCGGGGTGAGAACACGGCGTCGCCCGCCGCGACGCGATAGATCGCGTCGAGCAGATCGGGCCCCGAGATGTTCTTGGTGACGTAGCCGCGTGCCCCGGCCCGGATGACGCTGATCACGTCCTCCGCGGCGTCGGACACCGAGAGAGCGAGAAAGCGGATGGTGGGGCACTTGTCGCTGACGGCGTTCAGGACGGCGAGCCCACCGCCCCCGGGCATGTGCACGTCGAGCAGTACGACGTCGGGTGCGCGCTCGAGAATCATTTCAATGGCGACGTCCACGTCGTCGGCCTCACCGACGAGGTCAACCGAACCGGCTAATTCGCTTCGAATCCCCGAGAGAATCAACTCATGGTCGTCGACGAGAAAGACGCGCGGCTGGCCCATCGTCATTACAGTTTTCGCGGCAGCGTGAGCTGCACCTCGGTGCCGACCTCGAGAGAGCTCTTTATCGAGACCGTGCCGCCGTGCCGCAGCATTCGTTGGCGAATCGACAGCGCGATGCCTTGGCGATCGTGGGGCACCGCGTCAACGTCGAATCCCTTGCCTCGATCTCGCACGAAGAGGGTGACGGCGTGGGGCTCGACCTCGGCGAAAATTGAGATGGCCGTCGCGTCCGACCATCGGGCGGCGTTGATCGCCGCCTCGCGACCGGCCGCCACGAGCGCGAGGACATCGGCGTCGGTCTCGCGGTCGCCGACGACGACGAGTTCCACTTTGACGCCGTAGTCGTTCTCGATCTCACCCTCGAGGGCGTGCAGCTGCGACGTGAACGTGCCGCCCTCGTCACTCGGGACTTCGCGGTCCGGTTCAAAGAGCCACTGGCGCAGTTCGCGCTCTTGATTGCGCGCCAAGCGAGTGACCGCCGTTTCATCTCCGGCGGCCCGTTCGATGAGCGTCAGCGTCTGGAGGACCGAGTCGTGAAGATGAGCCGCGACGTTGGCGCGCTCCTCCACGCGAACGCGAGCTCTTCGTTCGCCGGAGAGGTCGTTCAACGTCGCTAACCACCACGGCGCGAGGAGCACGAGCACCCCCGCGACAAGAACGACGATGCCAAAGAAGACGGTCGCCGTGCCGCTGCCAAAGCTGCGAAGGTGGTTCAAGGTGCGCAGACCAATGAACACCAACACCACACCCAATATCACGCGAAGCCAGAGGCCCCTTCGGGTGCGAGCGATCGGTGCACCGATGACCGGCGCGGATTTGACGAGATCTTCGAGGTGGCGTCGCTCGTCACTCGAGGCACCGCGCCACACTCCGACAGCAGCGATCACACTCAAGAGGAGTGGCCATGTGTAGACACCCAAGTTTGGCGTGCCCCGTGAAAGCAAGATGAAGAGAAAGGCGACGATCGCGATCAGACCGATCAAGACGCGATGCAGTTCGCGCCGTCGCCCGAGTAGTCGGTGACCGATCGCTTCATCCTCGCCCGAGCGCGGCCGTGTTAGCCAGAGCACCATGTAAAGCAAGACGCCCAAACCCGCCACTAGGGCGAGCAGCGAGAAAACGATGCGCACCGTTCGCTCGTTGACCCCAAGGCGAATCGCGAGTCCGCCACAGACGCCGCCGACTATCGCGTTCTCTACTCCCCGACGGTAGGGGCGATAGGGCGTGCCAATGACAGCGTGCGGCGGTGTCTTGAGTGCCATACCCCGTCTCTCCTCGCGCGGCCCGAAAATCGCCCGAGTCAAGTTTGGCACGGGCGAATGAGCGTTGCCCTAGGGGGAAACCCTTAGCCCGTAGTACTCGACGAGCGTGGCGTGGGGGTTCGCCCTGATAGGCGAGGACTGTAGCGCAACTTACATTGGATGCATGGACGAATCTGAAGACGTGAATGACACCGACGTCGGCGACGCAGAGACAAAAGTCGATGACGCAAACGGTCAAAGCACGAAACTACATCGGAGTTCGACAAAAAAGGTTTTCGGTGGCGTTGCCGGTGGCATCGCTGAGCGCTTCGACATGGACGCGAACATTGTTCGCGTCATCTTCGTGGTGCTGGCGCTCGTGTACGGACTCGGCGTGGCGATCTATCTCGCGATGTGGGTCTTAGTCCCCAAGTCGGCTTTAGCCGGCAGCGTGGAGACCGAAGTGATCGAGGAGTCGAGTCACCGTCGAATGCACTGGCTGCGCTACGCGGTGGCGCTCGGCGTCGTCTTCTTCGCTCTCATCTTGCTCGCGGTGCTACACCACGGCCCTCGAGCCGGTAAGGGTCTCACCTTCCTATGGTTGATCTTTCTGGTGGTGCTCGCGATCGTCTCGCTACGAACGCCCGCCCGTCGCCTGACGATTCGAAGGTTCTTGGCTCTTTGCTTCCTCGGATTCCTGAGTTGCCTCATCCTGGCGTCGGGAGTGTTTTTGCTGATGCTGCAGGTCATTGGGGTGCCCCTCGAGGGCGGTAGCGGCACCCGAGCGTGGCACCCCACTTCGCCGGCCGAGGTTCAACGCGCTTACCACGGAGCCTTTGGACAGACCACGATCGATCTCTCGCACGTTCACTTTACCCCGGGCACGCGATATATCACCGCGACGCAGGGCGTGGGCATACTCCTCGTCGATCTGCCGGCAAACGTCTCGCTCGATCTTCGCACTCACGTAGGTATTGGCAACGTGCAACGTGGGTCGTACTTCGTTCGCGGCCTCGCGTCGGGTACAAGCTCAACCGCCGGGTCGGCAACCTCGACGACCCGATTAGTGCTCAACCTTCAAGTCGGCGTCGGTCAGATTCAGTTGCGAACGCCGTTTGGTTGAGCCGGAAGTCGACGTGGATTTAGTAGTTGATGGGTCCGTGCGGGCCAGCCCCTGATGAATGTGAACTGACCTGGAGGTAACTGGGGTCGACGGCGAGTACGTACCAGTCGCTGGTCGAGGAAGTTCCGTCGGCGTTGCTGGAGACGCCCACGTAGTTGTACACGGGTAGCAGCCAGGTGGTGCCGTCGGTGAGCTGGTACGTCGCGAGCGCCAAGGAAACTGACGTTAAGGTCACGTCGACGATGGGCGGACCGGCGAGGGGGGCTGACGTCGTGGCACTCGTGCTCGAGGGGAATCTACTCTGCTGCTCGGCGTTGAGGGCGGCGACGCCATCGGCCGGACTCTGCAGAGGGTAGTTGGAGGTCGAGTTGACGCTGAACGCCGGACCCGAGGCGTAGATCACGTGGTTGCTAGCGTCAACTGAAAACTCCACCGGTTGATCGGTGGCGATGCCCGCAACGTCGACGGAGTAGGTGACCGTTTCGGTATTCATCGACCCTTGGGTCGTGCCGTCCGCGCTGGTGGTGGTAACGGTCGAAGTTGAAAAGTTGGGCGCTGAGGTGTTGTAGCCGTAACCCAACTTGGCGAGGTAACCGCGGACGTCAGCTTCGAGCGTCGCGTGGCTCGGCAAGTTCGCATTCGATGTGTCCGTCGTCGTCGCTGGCGCTACCGCGGGCGAACTCAAGGAGTAGTACCACTGCGGCAGTGCGGAGCTCGCGTAGTCCAACGAGCGGCCCGAGGAGTCGGTGATCGTGGTGTCGGTGCTACTGCCGCTGATGGTCAGCGTCGGTCCGACCACGCCAAAGATCGCCGCAACGCGCAACGCCTCGGCGGACTGGTTGCTCGGGACGTGGAGTTTGAACGAGAGTCCGGTCGGCGTCGCGGTCGTGAGTCCGGGACCGGTCGCGAAGTGGTACTCCTCGAAGAGCGCCATTGCCCCTAGAACGGGCTTCGGGTTGGTCTGCGACGCACCGCCAATACTCGTGCTTTGCATGGACAAAAGGGGTAGGACCGATCCCGCGCCCTGCAGCGCGGTGATGGCACCCACCGTTAGGAGCGCGCTGGCCGCGAGCGCGCTGGCCATCTTCAGTTGAAAACGGCGCCACGCGTGATTCGCCACCACCACGCGCTGACTGGTGATTCGGGTAATCAATCCGTCGAGGTTGGGGTGACGATAGGGCTGAGCGGCAGCGGGGTCGAGTGCCGCTAGACGATCGTCAAAATCACTCATGAGTCTCTTCCGCCTTCCTACTTGGTAACTGTCGCGCGCCGTGGCAAACTTTCAGCCATCTTCTGACGCGCTCAGCAACTCGCGAAAGCGCCGTTGCGCGCGAGAGAGACGCACGGCCGCGGCGTTGGTGCTGATGGCGTAGAGCTTGGCGAGCTCGTGTGTGTCGAGTCCGTCCCAGGCGTGCAATAGCAGAAACTCCCGATCGTCATCACCGAGTGAGCTGAGCGCTTCACGGACCGTGGTGTCGGCCACGACGGACTCTTCCGCCGAGGGTTCATCGCGAGAGGGCGTGAGCGTGGCCTCAAAGGCCACGCGGCGATTCTTCGATCGTCGGGCGTTACGCAAGACGTTTCTCGCGACGCCGATCATCCAGGGGAGTTCGGCGTCATCGGGCACGTCGTCGAGTCGGCGCCATACCACGAGCAGCGTCTCTTCTACGAGGTCATCGAGGTCCGCGGGTGAGAGCGGATAGAGGCGCCGACGAAGATAGTTGCCGACCGCCGGCGAGTGCTCTCGAACGAGTCGAGTGAATCGATCTTCGTCCCTAGAGACCATCTTCTTCTCTTCTCCGTTGCTCCTTGATTCTTGCCGACCGCGAGGGACGTGCTTAGTCACTCGCGCCGATGATGTGGGCCGCGCTCACGTGAAAGCCACCCACGGTTCTAGGACCCGAGAAGTCGAGCCTCGTCGGGGCCGGTGAGCCAGTGATCGGGCCACGCCCGCTCGCCCCACCACGTCCTCACGTCGTCAACGCTGTCACTGAGCGGTCGAAGGTCAAGCCCGCACGAGATCGCTAGTGAACTATCGAGGGCGAGCACGTTCTCACTCTCTCCGCCCGTCCACAGCGGAAGCTTGCCCGCGAGTTTGAGCTCGACGACACGTTCAACACTGATCTCACGGATCGTGGTTCCGGGGGGCGCCAGGTGCGCCGCTATTTGCTCGACGGTGTCGACAAAGCGTCCAGCCGGTTGTGGCCCGGCGACGTGGTACGCGCCGGTCAACTTCTCTTCGGCTCCGTGCACCACGAAGTTGGCCAGGTCGCGCGCGTCGATGAACTGAAGAGCGTTCGTGCGAGGTCCGGGAACGGCGACCTCGCCCCCTTGGCGAACCCGTTCGACCCAGTAGGGGAAGCGCAGCGTCGCGTCGTGTGCGCCAATGACGAAAGTCGGGCGCACGATGGTCATCGTGTCGCCGAAGGAGTCGCGCGCGGCCCGTTCGCTCGCCGCTTTCAGTGGTCCGTACGTCGTACCAGTGATGGGGCCCTCGAGATCAAGCCCTTCGTCGTCCCACAGCGTGCACGTCGCTTCGCCGGCGCCTTCAAGCCCCGGATCACGGTAGGCCGATACCGAGGAGATCTGCAGGTACTGTCCACCACGATCTTCGAGCGCGTTCGCTAAGAGTTCAACGTCAAGCGGACGGAAGGCAATCGCGTCGATGGTGACGTCAAAGTTTCGTCCGGCCAACGCCGAGAGATCGCCCTCGCGGTCGCCAACCAGTCGCTCAATCTTCTCGGGCAGGTCATTGGGGGTGATACCACGGTTCAGCACGGTGACGTCGTGGCCGCGGTGCCACGCGGACCAGGCGATCGCTCGACCGACGAAGGACGTGCCACCAACAATCAAGATCCTCATGGGGACTCCTCTCCATTGGTGCCCACGCTAGAGGTTGGAGCAACGTCACTCCTTCGCTCACTTGGTGGCGACGTATAACTTAGAGAAAACCGATTCGCGAGAAGGGCCAGATGCGAAAGAATGCCTTACCGATGATGCTCGAGCGAGGGATGCTGCCCCAGAAGCGACTGTCGCAGGAGTTCGGCTCGTTGTCGCCCATCATGAAGTAGTGCTTCGCCGGGACCGTCACTTTTCCGATGTGTCGAAAGATTGGCAAGTCGTGGAGCCACGGCTGCGCGAGTGGTCGTCCGTTGACGTAGATAGTGTTGCCCTTTGAAGTCAGATGGTCACCGGGCAGGCCAATAACCCGTTTGACCAGGTCAGTGACATTGTCGCCGCAGTCAGCTCGTACCGCCGGCGGTGCTTTGAAGACCAAGATGTCGCCCCGATGAATCGTTCCGAACTCCACGCTGAGCTTGGAGACCACGATCCGATCGCCGACGTGCAGCGTCGGTTCCATCGATCCGGTGGGAATGGAGAAGGTTTGAAAGACGTAGGTGCGGACCAGCAGCGACACCAGTACCGCGATCGCCACCACGATCAGCCATCCGAGGGCGGTGCGAGTACGCGAACGCACTCTTGGAGGAGTGTTCTCTCCTACATGGTGCGCCGGCGGGGGGAGGGACATTCGTTCAACAGTACTAGCGCCGGCACTGCGAATGAGGTGCGTCGCCAAAGTCGCTGCGTGGGTCGCGAAGGTCGAAGACGGTGTCGAAATTACGCGAAGGCGCTTTTTCTAATATCATCGAAGGGTGAATCATCGTGAAGACTGCGACGCGTTAGAGGTCGAGATTGATCGCTTTGCCACGGTCTTTGAGGGGGCGAATAACGCCACCATGGTGCCGTCGTGCCCCGAGTGGTCAATCCACGATCTCGCTGAGCATTTGGGCCACGTTCATCGCTGGGCGGAGCACATTGTGCGGGTACGGGCGACCCAGAGAGTTCCCTCGGCGGAGATGGACTTCGCGCGGGGACCGGTGAGCGCTGCGTGGATCCGAAGTGGCGGCGTGTCGTTACTCGCCACGCTGCGTGGCGCGAACCCCGACGAGCCGATGTGGGCTTGGGGCGCCGATCAACATCTTCGTTTTTGGTCGCGGCGTCAGTTGCACGAGACCTTCGTTCATCGGCTTGATCTCGAGCTGGCCGTGGGCCGCACGCCGGTGGTCGACGCCCTCGTGGCCATTGACGCGATCGATGAGTTTCTGGTCAACCTTGAGTCCGCGGGGGACTTCTCACCCCAGGTGCGTGAGATTCGCGGTGGGAACGAGCTACTACGTGTAGCTGCGACCGACGTCGCGGTGACCTGGACCATTCAGCTCACGGAAAGCGGCTTTCGATTGGTTGAAAGTACGCAGCCGCCACACGTCGAGCTTTCGGGGTCCGCGAAGGATCTGTTGATGGTCCTTTTCCGTCGTCAAGCGATCGTCGACGCCAACGTCGTGGTTAATGGCGATCGGACCCTCATTGATTTCTGGTTGGCCAACTCCGCGTTCGAATGACTCTCACGCGTCACCCGCGGGCAGCGAAGACGTCGAGGGCGAACCGTGGGACTTTCTGAGTTCACTGAGAAACAGACGGTGTCTCGTTCGCGCTCGAGTGGCGTACTCAACTTGACGACGGCCGACCCAGTCTCCCAGCGTTGTCACTGCTTGGTCTACTGCTGCGCCAGACCCATCGGACTTCGCGATCAGTCAGCGAGGGATTCTGAGGGTTCGCGGTGGTGGACCGGTGCCTCTGGCCACAGAGTTCTCTCGTCGCCGAGGGGATCACTCTGCACTCGAGATTCGAGATCGATGATCATCGTCTTTCGCTCATTTGAGTCGTACGACGGCCACTCACCAAAGGCCCCTCGCCCGGGGTCGCCGTAACGGGCGAACGCGGCCCACGTGGCGTTGACGTCGCGCGCGAGTTGGCGTGGAGGATCCTGGCCCACAAAGAGTTCGGCGGCCGGCTTGTCCAAGGTATTAAAGACGAACGGCAACTCCGCGGCGTGGCATGAACCAAGCCCGTTCTTGGCTTGAGGTATTGCCCACGTGAAGAGGTACATCCACGCGGACCCGCCGCCGCGATGCTGGGCTTCCGCGAGACGGATCGCGGGAATGCGAAAGACAGAATCGGTCAGCGCGCTCGACAGAATCAGGGCCGGAGAGTCGTCACCCAAGCGCTGGCTATAGGTTCGCCTCGCCGCTGCGGCGTTGTCGGGAAGGAGCTTCTCCAATCCCGAGGTGAGTCCTTTCTCGTCGGTGGCCATGAACTCTTGATCGAAGAGAGCGAACAAGCGCCACTCGTCTCGGTTAGTACCGATGAGGAGTGGAACGTCGCTTGCCGCACCCTGTTCAACGGCCTCGAGGGGGGAGCGGTCGATGACCGAGCCGTCGACCACGGGCATCGAGACGAGACCCTCGCGAGCGTGCGCCGCGGCGAGGGCCTGATGCGCCTCGATCAAAGTGGTCACCGAGAGTTCCTGCAGCGCGTCGAGCTCCACGGGGTCCAAGCCCAGAATGCTCATCAGTTCGCTCGTGTGACGAGTGGCCGTGTCGGTACTCTTGGCACTGCTCGCCGCGCCACTTTGCAAGATCGCTTTGTGAAACAGACCTCGGGCCTCGGGCATCGCGAGA
Source organism: Acidimicrobiaceae bacterium (assembly GCA_003134515.1). Classification (GTDB taxonomy): domain Bacteria; phylum Actinomycetota; class Acidimicrobiia; order Acidimicrobiales; family RAAP-2; genus RAAP-2. The sequence continues at coordinate 9,600 of PLBM01000049.1, forward strand.
AGTGTCCCTACGCCCATGGCGCCCGCGGACTCACCGAAGATCGTGACGTTGTCCGGGTCACCACCAAAGTGGACGATGTTGTCTTTCACCCAGCGCAGCGCCGCGACGGCGTCTTGGACGCCGAGGGATCCCGAACCGGCCAAGTCGGGACCGAGCTCACCTAAGTAGGTGAAGCCCAGCACGCCCAGGCGGTAGTTGAAACTCACCATGACGAGGTCGTGGTCAACCGTGAAGCGCTCCCCGTCGTACCACGGCGTCGTGCTCGTTCCACTGACGAACGCGCCGCCGTGCATCCACACCATCACGGGACGGCGCGCGTCATCACAGCGCGGTGTCCAGACGTTGAGTCGTAAGCACCCGGCCTCGTCGGTGACAATCGGGACGCCTTCACCGAGAAAGTGCTCCATCATCGAGAAGGGTTGGGGCGCGTGGGGGCCGTACGTGTCCGCCACGAACGTTCCGGCGAGGGGTGATGGTGGTTCCGGCGCTCGAAAACGAAGGCGGCCCACCGGGGGCTGGGCGTAGGGAATACCGAGAAACCGCTCGTAGCCGGATTGCGTTGTTCCTTCGACGGTTCCTTGCACTGTCTCGACGCGCGGACCGCCCATAACTCTTCCCCTTTACGAGTCCTGGAGGGACGACCGGGTGATCGTCTCTTACGGGACTGACAGCCTCAGTATTACCGACGGCGCTCACCGCGGGCAACGCGGTGAGATCGTCAATCCCTAGAGAAGTATGCTCCCTCGCAAGATGACAGCGAATCCTGAATCGCGGGCGCGCGCCCCGTCCGAAGTCGTCGGCGATGCGGACGCGGTGGTTCTTGACCGGGTCGCGAAGTCGTTCCGGGGGCCGACCGGCGTCAAGACGGTGGTCCACGACCTTTCACTGTCGATTCACCGGGGGGAGTTCTTCTCGCTGCTTGGACCGTCGGGTTGCGGCAAGACAACGACGTTGCGCATGATTGCCGGCCTCGAGCGGGTGGACAGCGGGCGGATCTTCTTGGGAGGCGAAGACGCGACAGACCTTCCGGCACACGCCCGTAACGTCAACACGGTCTTCCAGAACTACGCGTTGTTCCCTCACTTGAGCGTCTTTGACAATGTTGCCTACGGCTTGCGTCGTCAACACGTTCAAAAAGACGAACTGCGCCGTCGGGTCGTTGAAGTATTAGCCCTGGTGCACATGGACGCCTTCGCGATGCACCGTCCCCAGCAGTTGTCGGGCGGTCAGCAGCAACGGATCGCGCTCGCTCGGGCGGTCGTGACTCGACCCACGGTACTGCTGCTCGATGAGCCGCTGGCGGCGCTTGACCTCAAGTTGCGCGAGTCGATGCAAGAGGAACTGAAGCGACTGCAGCGCGAACTCAAGCTCACCTTCATTTTTGTGACGCACGACCAAGCTGAGGCCTTCGCCATGTCCGATCGGGTGGCGGTAATGGAGGGGGGAAATTTAGTGCAGGTCGGTTCGCCCGAAGAGCTTTATCTGCGGCCCGCCACCCGTTTCGTGACGACGTTCGTAGGCCGCGCCAACTTCATTCCGGCCTCACTGGTGGAGGGTGCGGCGACGTCACGACCGGACGACATTGCGTCACGACAGTTGAGTGAGGCTGCGGACGCGAGCGTGACGAGCGGCGCGGAGCCTTCGATCTTCGTGCGGCCAGAGCGGCTTTGGCTGCGCGTCGGTGTCTCTTCGGACTCGATCCAGGGCCCCCGGGTTCGCGGCACAGTCGTCGACAAGACCTTCTCGGGGGGACTGACCATGGTACGAGTGAGGGTTCGTGATGACGTCGAACTCTCGGTGACTTGCGACAGCGCCTCGAGTGAAGCCAAAGACGCGAGCGTGGGTGGTGTCGCCTTTGTGACCTGGCAACCTTCGGACGCCACGCTCCTTGACCGGTGATACGGTACGAGCGGGTCGGCCCTCGACCCCAGACTCCCCCCAGTCGCCCCTAACCAAGAGCGAAGGAGATGCGGTAGCGATGGAACTTGACCACCACAATGGGGAGCCGTTGCGCATCCTCGCACCCGAGGGTCACCCGTTGACCCGACGCGGTTTCATGTCGCTCGCGGCCGCCGGAGTTGGCGCCGTCGTCATGTTCGACTCAACGGCGGCGTTCGCGAACTCCTCACTCACCGCTATGGAGGCGGTGGCCAAAAAGAGTCTGAAGCAAGCCGGCAAGACGACCAAGAGTCTCTACTTGTACACGTGGGGCCAATACGACAATCCGACGACGTTCACCGCGTGGCAGGACGGCACCGGGATCCCTATCCAGATCGGCAGTTACAACTCCAATGAGGCGTTGATCGCCAAATTGGAGTTAGCCAAGGGCACCGCCGGTTACGACATCATCGTGCCGACCGGTGGTTACATCCCCGAGATGGCGGCGAAGGGCCTTCTGCTGGCCCTCGACAAGTCGAAAATCCCGAACTTCGCGGGTTTGGATCCGAAACTGTTGAACTTCCCTTGGGATCGGGGTAACAAGTACACCATTCCGAAGGACTTTGGAACCACCGGTTTCATCTACGACAAGACGGTGATCAAGACGAAGTTGCAGACCTGGCAGGACTTCGTCAACGCCGCGGCCCTGCCCCAGGTCGGTGGCAGGGTGTCGGTGCTCGACGACCCGAACGACGTGATGGGCATTGCGCTGTGGAACGCGGGCGTCGACTGGAACACGAAGGACCCAGCCAAGCTGCACGCGGCCAGCAACTTTCTCATCAGGCATTTGGCGCCGCACGTGGCCAACCTCGACTCGTACCCCGGCAACACCGGGGGACTCACGGACGGTTCCTACGTACTATCCCAAGCCTGGAATGGTGACGCGCGCCAGGCCATGGAGAAGGACCCGTCGCGATTCGAGTGGGTAATCCCGTTCCCGAAGACCGAGATTTGGGTTGACAACTGGGCCCTCGCCAAGGGCGCCAAGAACGTCGACACCGCGCACGCGTTCCTCAACTACGTGATAGATCCCACGGTCTCCGCCAATGAAATGCAGTACACGGGCTACAACACGGCGGTCGCCAACGTGAAGAACTCCCTCCCGAAGAACCTTCCCGAGTCGAGCGTCGTCTTTCTCACGGCTGACCAGCGCAAGCGGATGTCTTCGTACGTGGTGAACTCGAGCTACAACCTGCGCACCCAGCTCTACGCGAATTTCAAAGCCGCCATCGCGTCGTAAGTCCTTCGACGAGGACGTAGCGGAGGCATCGGTGGGGTCGGCGTGCTAGGACGTGGACTGCGCGGTTTCGTCGCTCTCTCGTACGCGTGGTTCGCGCTCTGGTTCATTGCGCCGGTGGGCATCATGCTGGTCTACGCCTTCGGGCGCACCGCGGGGCTGACCCAGCGGGGACTGGTCAACCTGCATCACCTGGGCTTGGGCAACTTTTTCCAAGCACTCCGGTATCCCACGGGTCCGGTACTGGTCATCAGCCTGGAGAACGCGGTGGTGGCGACAGCGCTCTGTGGCCTCATCGCCTACCCGGTGGCGTACTTCATCGCTCGGAAGTTGGGCGCTCGGGCGCGGGTGATCGTTCTGCTCCTCGTCGTGCTTCCCTTTTGGACCGACTACCTGCTGCGTATGCTCGGCTGGCGCATTTTCTTGAGCCCGCTCGGCCTGCTCTACAACGCGATGCACGCCATCGGTTGGCACGTCGGTTATCTCACGATCCTCGACACTCGAAGCGCTGTCATGATCGGCCTCGTGTACAACTACGTGCCCCTCTTCATCCTGCCGCTCGCGGTGGTGCTCGAGCGCATCGACCCGCTGCTCTTGCAGGCGGCGGGTGACCTGGGCGCGAAGCCGTGGACGATCTTTCGCACCGTCACCTTCCCTATGTCCATGACCGGCGTCGTGGCCGGCACCATCTTGGTCTTTGTGCCCATGCTGGGTGACTACGTGACGCCAACCCTGTTGGGGGGAGCCCGCGGATTGATGGTCGGTAGCCTGATCGCGGCGGAGTTCACCGAGGGCCAAAACTGGTCGCTCGGCGCGGCGATGGCGATCGAACTCATTCTGATCCTCGTCGGTATCGTGCTCGTCGCTTGGTTGTTGGCGACCGGCGTGCGTTACTCGATCGCCCGCGCTCGACGGCGCTCGTTGGCGCGAGAGTTGCCGAGCACATGAAGAGGGCAGCGACGAGCAAGTGGGTGCTCGGCCTCATCACTACGCTCGTGGTGCTCTTTCTCTTCCTCCCGCTCGTCGTCGTCGTAGCTTTTTCCTTCAATGGTGGATTTGACGCGTTCCTTTGGGGGGGCTTCAGCAATGCGGCCTATGGCCAGGCGACGCACGACGCGACGCTCCTGATCGCACTACGCATCTCGCTTGAGGTGGCGGCGGCGACGGGGGTGCTGAGCATGGTGGTGGGGCTAGTGGGTGGATTAGCCAGTACGGGACGGCGCTGGTCGCATCGACTGCTCTTCATACTGTTCATCGTCATCCTCGCGACGCCCGAGATCGTTGGCGCGAGTGGTGATCTTCTCTGGTTCGTCACGCTGGGCGTCAACAACGGCCTCGTCCGGCTCGTGATCGCCCACTCGATCTTCGGCAGTGCGTTGACGGCCATCATTGTGCGGGGCCGGGCCCTCGGACTTGACCCCGCCGTGTTCGACGCGGCGCACGATCTCGGTGCGCGCACGCTCACGATGCTGCGCACCATCGCGGTGCCATTACTCGCACCGGCGTTGATTGCCGGGGGATTGCTTTCGTTTACCTTCAGCCTTGAGGACTTGGTGACGTCGGTCTTCGTCAGCACCGCCCAGACCACGCCACTGCCGGTCTTCATCCTCGCGTCATTGCACTCGCAGTTCCACGCCGACATCTTCGCCATCGCAGTCTTCATCTTCGTCTCGACCACCGCGATGTTCCTCGCGGCCCTCGCCGTGATGGGCGGCGGTTCGCGTTCGCGGATGCGTCGCGGATTGAGATTGCTGGGTTCGACCTCGGCGGCCGAGGGTGACTGAGGCGACGACGGGCCCCGGTCGTGGTGCGTGATTGACACGGTGAACGGCGACGTGTCTTTCTGGCACGCCCAGCTCGGGCCTCACCGGCCGCGGGCGCCCCTCAGGAATTCGATCTCGGTGGACGTGTGCATCGTGGGCGCCGGCCTTACTGGTCTATGGACCGCTTACTACCTCAAGCAAGCGTCGCCGGCGATGTCGATCGTCGTCGTCGATCAGCGTTTCGTGGGCTTTGGCGCGTCGGGACGCAACGGTGGCTGGTTGAGCGCGGCGGTGGCCGGCTCGCTCGACCGCTACGCGCAGCGTCGAGGCGTTGACGCAGCTTGCGCATTACAGCGCGCCATGATCGACGCCGTCGACGAGGTGATCCGCGTCGCCCATGACGAGGGCATCAACGCCGATATCGTCAAGGGCGGTGTGCTCCGCGTGGCGCGCACCCCATCGCAGTTGCTCCGGCTGAGTAAGGCGTCGGCGGCGGCACGGCGTTGGGGAGATTCGCAGACGACCCTGTCCGCCGAGTCGACACGACAACGCATCAATGTCGCGGGCGCCCTCGGCGGGTCCTTCAGCGCGAACGGGGCGCGTCTGCATCCGGCCAAACTCGTCCGTGGACTGGCCGACGTGGTGGAGGCGATGGGGGTGGCTATCTACGAGGCGACGCCGGTCACAGCGATTCGCCCCCACGAAGCGGTGACGCCCTGTGGCACGATCTCCGCGCAGTTCGTCGTTCGAGCGACCGAGGGATTTACGGCGGCGATTCCGAGTATGCACCGGCTCTGGCTGCCCATGAACTCATCGATGATCGTCACCGTTCCATTGCCGGCAGCAACGTGGGACGAAATCGGGTGGCGAGGCGGCGAGACCCTCGGCGACAGTGCCCACACGTTCATGTACGCCCAGCGCACCGCCGATGGCCGCGTCGCCGTCGGCGGCCGGGGCGTGCCCTACCGCTACGGCTCTCGTATCGACCGCAACGGCGAGACGGCGCCGGTGACGGTTGCCGAGTTGCGAAAAGTACTGACCGAGTTCTTCCCGGTCTTGCGTGACGTGCCAGTTGAACACGCGTGGTCGGGGGTGCTCGGGGTCCCGAGGGACTGGTGCGCGACGGTCGGACTCGACCGTGCGACCGGCCTGGCCGCGGCGGGCGGCTACGTCGGTCACGGGGTGGCCGCGACCAACCTGGCGGGGCGGACCCTGCGCGACCTCATTCTCGATCATGACTCCGATTTGATCCATCTGCCCTGGGTGAACTGGCGCGCTCGAACTTGGGAACCCGAGCCATTGCGGTGGCTCGGCGTGCGGGCGCTCTACCTCGCGTACCGGGCCGCCGATCGAGCCGAGGCGTCCGGGCGTTCGACGACGTCGGCCTTCGCTCGAGTGGCCGACATGATTGCCGGTCGCTGAGCAAGATCCGCCCGGGAAATTGGTCGCTACTCGTCGCCGTGAACGACGACGCCACCGGCGACGGTCACATCGACGTTCGTGTAGCCGATCTCGCTGGGTGGTATCGAGAAGATGTCCTGGCTCAACACCGCGACGTCGGCCCGCCGTCCGACTTCGAGCGTACCCAGAAGGTCGTCGTCGCCGTTGACGTACGCGACGTTCTTCGTAAAGGCGGTGATCGCGTCAGCGACCGACAAACGCTGATCTGGTCGGAACGGCTTCGTGGTTTCGTCGGCGTCTGGTTTCCCAAAGTTCGCGCAGAGCGTGCGGTTGACGGCGACGTGGATCTCCTGGAGCGGGTCGGGACTCGAGACCGGCCAGTCGGAACCGAACGCGACTCGGGCGCGGCGGTCCCAGAGCGAACGGATCGAATACTGCCAGTTGGACCGCTCCTCACCGACGAAGGGGATCGTGAGCTCGTTCATTTGGGGGTCACTGCACGCCCAGAGCGGTTGGAAGTTCGCGATGGCGCCGATCCGGGTGAATCGGTCGAGGTCATCGGGGGCGATGAACTGCAAGTGGGCAATGTGATGGCGGTTAAGGCCCCAACGGCTCGGCCCGGTCCCCTCGATGGCGTCGAGCGTCGTGGCGATCGCACGGTCGCCGATGGCGTGAAAGTGCACCTGGAATCCGTCGGCGTCCAGGGTCCGTACTGCGTCCTTCAGCTGATCGGGTTCGATGAAGAGGTCTCCTCGATGGGTGCCGTGCTGGCCGGGATCGCCCAGGTACGCCCGTGACATCGCCGCCGTGAACGTCTCACAGACGCCATCCACCATCATCTTGATGGACGTTGCACGGAACATACCGGTCGGCGCGATCTCACGTCGAGTGCGAAAGAGTTCGATCTGCTCGGTGCCGCGAGTGCGGTCCCACCAGAGTGCTCCGCGGACCCGTGCCGTCAGCCACCCCTCGCTCGCCGCGGTGACGTAGGCGTCGAAAGTGTCGGGGAGGCCAATGTCGCCGGCCGATCCCACGCAGGCGTCTTGCCAATGGGTAATGCCGTGGCCGTGTAGACGGGTCAGCGCGACCTTCAGTCCGTGGCGTAACTCCTCGGGCGAGGTTGGGGGCAGGACTCGTGAAATGAGCCCCATCGCGCTGTCGTGGAGTGCACCGGTCGGGTTGCCCAGGAGATCGCGCTCAATTCGTCCCGCAATTGGATCGGGCGTCGTCGAGTCGATTCGTGCAAGTTCGAGCGCTCGCGAGTTGACCCATGCTGAGTGGTGGTCCCTGTTGGGCAGGAACGCTGGTCGTCCCCCGCACACCGAATCAAGGTCCGTCGCGGTCGGTAGGCCACCGGGAAACACCTCCAGGGCCCAGCCGCTCCCGAGCACCCAGGCTTCGACGGGTAAGCCCGCGGCGTACGTCGCTACCGCTTCGAGGCACTCGCGTCGCCCGCGAATTCCAACCAGGTTGCAACGAAGGCTTTCGAGTCCAGCCGAGATGGCATGGACGTGTGCGTCGCCGAAGGCGGGAATGGCCAGTCGACCCTCCAAGTCCACTACCCGCGTCATCGGTCCGCGCAGCGCGTCCGCCTCGTCGTTCGATCCCACGGCGACGATGCGCTCACCAACCAAGACAACGGCCTCGGCGAAGCCTCCGGGGGTGGACGGCGAAAGCACGCGACCCCCGCGTAGGACGAGCGAGGGCTGTGACATGTCGGCCCCTTTTCCCCGCTCGACTCTCGGTCGGTGCGGTCAAACTAGCCAACAGATCCGAGCGAAGCAAGTACGGGCGTCTTGGTGGGGAATTCTTGCAGATGATCGAGACGCGGTGAGTGCCCAGCCGATGGACCAAGGTTCGGGACCGTCTGCAAGGATTATCGACGAGACAGGGAGCTCTGAATGCGCACACTCACGGTGGCGGCTCTGCAGATGGCGTGCGGTTCGTCTCGAGCGGACAACTTCGATCGAATGGAGCAACTAATTCGAAGGTCGGCGGCGTCGGGGGCGCAGCTGATCGTTTCCCAGGAGTTGTTTGCTGATCGATACTTCTGCCAGGACGAATCGCCGCGGCACTTTGATCTCGCCGAAGAGTTCTCTACGTCGTCGGTGGTGCAGCGCTTCAGTTCACTGGCGCGCGAACTCAACGTCGTGCTTCCCATCTCGTTCTTCGAACGCGCGGGTCAGAGTTATTTCAACTCGCTGACCGTGGCGGATTCGGATGGGTCTCTCCGTGGCCTGTATCGAAAGAGTCATCTCCCTGAAGGTCCGGGCTACGAGGAGAAGTACTACTTCTTGCCGGGCGACACCGGATTCCAAGTCTTCACGACCTCGGCGGGTGCTGTGGGCGTGGGCATCTGCTGGGACCAATGGTTTCCAGAGTGCGCCCGTTCCCTGGCGTTGTGCGGGGCCGAAATTCTCTGTTATCCAACCGCCATTGGCTCAGAGCCACCCGACCCGACGTACGACACCTCGGCGCATTGGCAACGTGTCATGCAAGGCCACGCGGCGGCCAACATGATGCCGGTCGTCGCAGCGAATCGCGTCGGTCGAGAAGTTGGGGCATCCAGCGAAGTCACCTTCTACGGCTCCTCGTTCATTGCAGATGGTACCGGGGCATTGGTCGCGGTCGCAGATCGTGAGAGTGAGACCATACTGACGGCAACGTTTGATCTGGAGCAACTCGACCTAGCGCGCTCGAGCTTCGGTCTGTTCCGCGATCGTCGTCCCGATCTCTACGGTAACTTGGCGATGCTCGATGGTCATCGCTCCGGTCATACGGCGACAGAGGGATAGGACCCAAACCGTCGAGAGCATGACAAGATTCGCCTCATCGTTGGCGAACGATGAGTTCTATGTACTCGCCCACGGAGAAAAAGTGCATGCAACCAAGCGATACTCTCGCCAACGTTTAGGAAGTGACAGGGTCATGTCCCAGCCGAGGTTCATCGAGCGGGATGGTCGCCTCGATGACCGCACCTTGTTCGGGGGTCGAGTGCACCTCAAGGTGTCCCCCCAGCAGCCTCGCCCGCTCGCGCATCCCGAGCAGACCAAGGTGTTGGGGATCCTGTTCGCCGAAGTTCACCGGGTCAAAGCCATGTCCATTGTCGGCGATGGTGAGGGTGATTTCTTTGGGTCCGAACGCAATTGTGACCAAGAGGTGGCTTGCGCCGGCGTGGCGAAGCGCGTTTCGAACGGCCTCTTGGGTGATACGAAAGGCGCCGAGTTCAACTTCAGAGGCCAGGCGTCTCTCTGCCCCGACGACCTTAAGCTCGGCGATTGGCTCGGCCTCGTCTTCGATATCGGCGATGAGGCTCGAAAGGGCCGCGACGAGTCCAAGTTGGTCCAGGGTTGGCGGGCGTAAGTCTCGCGCGAGAGCTCGTAGTCGGGCGGCGGCGTCCAGCGACTGATGGTGGGCTTGACTCAGTCCCGCCGCCACGGCCCCTGGAACGCCCTCGACCTCCCCGAGACTCTCTAGATGTCGAGCGAGGAGCAGAAAGAGTTGGAGTGGCTCNNCGACCCTCGCTGCGCTCTTCGGTGACGTCTTCGAAGATCACCTGGCTGAATGCATTGTCGACGTCGGCCGGCAATGACACGACGTCGAGCCGATAGTCGTGACCGTTAGGCAGTAAGAGCACTCGCCCGACCTGCTCTTCGATGGGGCTGCTTGGGGTGAAGAGCGACGCCACTGATTTCCCGACCACTTCCTCACCGAGCGCCAACCTTGCGGCGGGATTGGCGTCAGCGACGATGTTTTGGCGGTCGAGGACGAGTATTGGTGAACGATTGGTCTCGAAGAGACGGTGGTAGCGGGTCTCGATGTCCAGTGACTTTGCCATAGCTCGTTCGACTCGGTTATGCCCGTAACGCTCAGCGTCAATGTGCCGCCCGAAGACGATGGCCACGATGACAATGAGTATGAGGTTGATCAGATCACCGCCGACATGTCCTTGGTCGCGGGGCAGTAGCAAGTCGGGCAACCAGAGCAGGACCGCCCATGAGGCGGTGGCCGTGGCGCCCGCCAATCCGTAACGCAGCGCTGCGTAGCCGATTGGAAGGATCAGCAACGCGACGGGCAGACCAGCCGGGAACGGTCCCGTCTCGGATGAGATGTGTAGATCGAGTAATAGATGAAGCCCGGCGATAAGCATCACCATCGACTGGATGACCCAAAAGCGCGCCTCGCGCACCGGTGGATGCACGGCCAAGTGCAGGACAGCCCTGGAGTCAGCCCGCGTTGTTGGAACTGCCATGATCCTCCGGCACTACAAGTCGACGGCCGAGCGCGTAGGCCACCGCTTCGGTCCTGGATTGAACGCCCAGTTTGGCGAGCACATTTGAGACGTGACCCTCGACCGTGCGCAAGCTCAGCCCGAGTTCATTGGCGATCTGTTTATTCGATCGGCCCCGGGCGAGCAACTCGAGCACGTCGGTCTCTCGCCGGGTGAGCACGCCGACGTTCACTGAATCATTTCGTTTCCGGCGAGTGAGCCGATCCGAGACCGCTCGATCCAGCACGAACACCCCATCCGCGACGGCCCTCACCGCGTCGACGAGTTCTCTTGCCGAGACGGTCTTCAAGAGGTAACCACTGACTCCAATTTCGAGGGCTTCGGTCACGTACGCGTAATCGTCGTACGCACTCAGTATGAGGATCCGCATCTGGGGAAGTGATGCCGCGGCCAGACGCGCCAACTCAAGTCCGCTCATCCCCGGCAAGTTGACGTCGACGAGCGCCACGTCGGGACGAAGGGACTCAAGGACGATCATCGCTTCCTCACCCGAGCCGGCTTGACCCACGACGTCGAGGTCAGGTGCTTGTTGGAGGAGTTGGATAGTGCCTTCACGTACCAGCGCGTGATCGTCCACGATGACGACGCGGACCGGCGTCGCCGCCGGCCGGCCGGTTTCTTCGAGAGGGGCCCGTAAAAAAGGTCCCGATTGCTTCCCCTGCGCGGGCGTGGGCTCGTCCATGCGAGCCAGTCTGCCCCTCGAATGGGCTGAGCGCCAGCCCGGATCCGACAGGCACCACGTAGTTCCACCCACCCACCCGTGATATCTGGGATTTTCTCACCGTGCTATCCGGGTTCCATTTCACGACAGCGAGTTTCAAGATGTAACTATGGGTGAAGCCTTCGGTGCTGTGCTTGCGGTGTTAGTTCTGATTTCCTTGGTCGCGATTGGATTGTATTTGATTGTGGGCGTGACAGCTGTGGTTTCGACGCTGCGCCGCGCCCGCCGAGAGCACCGGATGGCCGACGAACTCGACCGAGTCCTTGAACAGGTCCTGGGGCCGCGAACGTTTGAGACTTCATCGTCGCGCGCCACGCCCTCGCCACTTCGACGCGACTGAAACCCATCAGGCGTCTGTTTCCATTCGTTCCGATAGAACGCCGTCACAGGTAACGACGGCGTGGGGTCTCCACGTCAGCATCAAGCGATTTTGGCTCGAAAGAGCTGAGAATGGGTCGCCTTCACACAAAGACCTAATTTGCCCGGGCGCCCGTTACGATCACGAGCGAGACGTGGGCCCGAGCGTTCACCCCGCATTTACGCCGACTGGGCCGAGCCTGCCGAGTTAGCGAGCGGTCCCTTGCCTGTTGATCAAGGGGTACTGGCTGACGCGATGGCCCATCACAAGTTCGTCCCCTCCATCTTCCCGAGGCCTGTTATTCCAGCATTTAGCGCTGTTCTAAGGGTTCCGGCAAGGGCAAAAGCCAGGTTCTTGTTGACAGGACGCCCTCCAGGTGATAGTACGTATCTATACGCGTAGTATTACGGTAGTAGGTCAAGTAACTTGCTATACATGGTGACTGGGGGGTAGACGTGGCGATCAAGTTCGACAGTCCAGAAGCGCATTTGAAGGACCCGGTGGCGGTGGCGATCCGACTTCGCGCGCCAGAGCGCGAAGGCATCGATGAGCGCTTTGGCCCTTCGGACGTCTCGCCGGGGCTCGATATCGCTCGCAACCCGCGAGTTGCGCGAATTCTGCGCAACCGCAAGTTTCAGTTCTTCTTGATATTGCCGAACCAGATCATCTTTTGGACCGTCATTTTCGTCGGTCTTATGGGCACGGCGATTCCGGGGCTGAATTTCGGCGCCGCCATTACTTGGTACGTCTGGTTCTGCCTGGTGTTCGTCATGATGGTCGTGGTGGGTCGCGCGTGGTGCGCGATGTGCCCCTTTGGCGGCTTCGCCGAGTGGATCCAGCGGCGCACGTTCTTCCAGCGCACCCAAAAGACCTTGGGCCTTGGCCGCAAGTTCCCCGAGCCATTGGCCCGGATCGGTTTCGTGCTGCCGGTCGCGTCGTTTCTTCTCCTTACCTGGATCGAGGAGTACTACAACATCGCCGGACCGGGGAACCCAGCCTCGACCAGCTTCATGGTGATCGGCATTGTCGCCACCGCGCTCGTCTTCTTCCTCGTCTTCGAGCGGAGGACCTTCTGCCGCTACATCTGTCCACTGACCTCGGTCATTGGCACCATCGGCTCGATGGGCTCGGTGGCTGGGTTTCGCACGCGCGACCGCGACGTGTGCGTCAGCTGCAAAACCAAGGACTGTATGCGCGGTGGCACGGAAGGTTACGGCTGCTCGTGGTACACGTGGCCCGCGAGTGCCGACTCAAATCTCTACTGCGGGCTCTGCACCGAGTGCTACAAGTCGTGTCCGGAGGACAACATCGGGCTGTTCCTCCAAAAGCCACTCACCTCGGTCGTCGCGCCCATGCGTCGTCGCGCCGATGTGGCGTGGGCGGTCGCGCTCTTGTGGGGACTCGTGCTGTACCAGCAACTGAACGCCCTGAGTTTCTACAGCCCCATCGACAGTTGGTTGAACAGTCACTTGCGCTTCCCGCACTATCCCAACCCGGTCGCCTACTTAGGAATGATCGTGCTCTTGTCGGTGGTGACGGCTGGTGCGGCAAAGGGCATCGCAGTACTCAGCGCTCGGCGGGACATCGGTTTCGACCACCCGGGTAATTTCATGGACAAGGGTTCGCGCTTTCGCGCTTACTTCCTGCCGATCATGTACGGACTTATCCCGGTGGTCGGTGCGGACTACTTCGCACGCCAATTGCCGAAGTTCTTCAAGAGCGCGCCGAGGGTGATTCCCGCCGTGCAACACATGTTCGGATTCGCGGGTACCAACTCTTCGCTCTACAACTCGCGGATCCTCTCGGACCCACGCATCATCAACGTGCAGGTGGGCGTGATCATCGTGGGCACGCTCGCCGCGCTGTGGGCGACGCTGCGAATCACGAACCGCGAGCTCGTTGGCGTGAGTCGCAACGCGTTCCTCGTTCGGGCCACCACCCTTGGACTGGTGGCCGTGTGCGGTGCGGTCGCGGCGCTACTTTACGTGGCCATGCAGGCAGCGAACTGAGCGGCCATGTTGAACGACCGAGCACCGATAGTCCCCGTCCGACCAGACACGAAGGAGTCACGATGACTCAGACCATTTCGAGAGAGGTTGGCGTTGTCAGCGATCGGCCCACGGTGCAGATTCTGACCGATCGATGCGCCGGGTGTCAGGAGTGCATCATTCGTTGTCCGACCAGTGCGCTGACGATGGACCCCAAGCGATGGGTCGCGCTCGCCGACGACGATCTCTGCGTCGGGTGTCGCCAGTGTGAGCGCACTTGCCCCTTTTCGGCCATCGTCGTCGACGGGCCGATGCTCGTCGAGCCCCGTAGTGATCCCGAACCGGTCCACCCCATCCGCCTGCTCGGTGATATCAGTGAGATCCGATCGGGCTACATCGGTTGGAGTGAAGTGCTCGCTGAGGCCGAGCGTTGCCTGCAGTGTCCCGACCCCACCTGCGTTCGGGGCTGTCCCGCGCACAACGACATTCCGGGCTTCATTGCGTCGCTCAGAGACCAAGATCTAAAAGGCGCGCACGAGATTTTGCGCCGTACCACACTGCTTCCCGATATTTGCTCTCGCGTGTGCAACCAATCCGCTCAGTGCGAAGGGGCGTGCAGCTGGTCCCTCGCGGGTGTCGCCCCCGTCGCCATCGGTCGTTTGGAACGGTTCATCGCGGACAACATGGACGTCGCGCCACCCCAGATCCCCTCTAAGGCGAACGAATTGTCGGTAGCGATCATCGGTTCGGGCCCCGCCGGTGCGGCGGCGGCGTGGGACCTCTTCGAGGCCGGTGCCGCGGTGACGGTCTACGAGAAGGACGCCACGCCTGGCGGGCTGTGTGCCTGGGGAATTCCAGACTTTACCTTGAGCGACGCGTTGGCCCAGCGGCCCTGGGACCAGCTCCGCCGAGCGGGACTTGATCTGCGCTGTGGCACCGAGATTCGCCCAGAAGAAGTCGGCGAACTACTCGTCACCCACGACGCGGTCATTGTGGCCATCGGTGCCGGCGTGCCGTTGCGTCTGCCGGTGCCCGGAGCGGATCTTGACGGCGTCATCGAAGCCACTTCCTTCTTGCAAGAGGCTAAAGCGGCGCTCGAAAACGGTTGCGATCCGCAGGAGTTTTGCGCGACGCACGGACTTGAGTCGTTCGCGATGGGGGGTCTCGCTCCCAACGTCCTGGTCCTTGGCGCGGGCAACACCGCCATGGACGTGGCCCGTACCGCACGGCGCTTGGGCATGCGAGCAACGTGCGTCGACTGGCTCGACGAGCGCTTCGCTCTTGCGCGACCCGACGAGCTCGAAGAGGCCCGTGAAGAAGGTGTTGAAGTTCGTTTTTCGCGCACGTTGACAGCGCTTCGCGGTACCGGGCGAGTGGCTCACGCCGAGCTCGCCTGCACTACCCAGCGCCGTGCCGACCGTCGCCCCAAGGTCCTCGCGGGAAAGTTCGAGGAACTCGACGTCGACCTCGTGGTCATGGCCATGGGTTATCGCAACGATCCAGCGTTCGCCGAGGTACTTCCGGGCACTCCACTGAAAAAGGAGGCCGTGGGCGTACCCGATCGGCGCTGGACGGCGAGCGGCATTCTGGCGAATCGCGCGTCCGCCTTCGCCAATCACAACGCGGTCGGAAAATTGGCGCTCGGTCGCGAGGTCGGGCTCTGGGGCGCCGCCCTGGCGGTAAGCGAACGACTTTGGGTTATCGGGGACGCATTGACCGGGCCGGCCACCGTCGTAGAGGCAATGGCGCAGGGTCGCCGTGCCGCCGCGGCAGTGCTCGATGCGCAGCCGCAAGGTCCCAGCCGCGTGGATCGTGTTCAGTCGAACGGTCCCGGGCGAGTACTCGTCTGCTACGCGAGTATTGGCGGCAAGACCGCGCGCGCGGCTCAAGCCATCGCGGACGGCTACTCGGCGAAGGGTGTGGTGACTCGCGTGCTCCCGATCGTCAAGGTCGGTGCCGCCGAACTAGCGATGGCCGACACGGTGGTCGTGGGCAGTTGGGTCGAAGGCTTCGTGATTTCCAGTGTCGGTCCAGCGAAAGCAATGAAGTCATGGTTGGACGGACTGCCTCGGTTGGGGGGCAAGACGGTCGCCGTCTTCTGCACGTTTGGGGTATCGCCCAAGGGCACTCTTCGTGCGATGCGCCGCGCCCTTGAAAAGAAGGGCGCCGTGGTCGTCGCGCAAGCGGCCTTTGGACCTGAGGAACTCGAGGCCAAAGCGGGGATCTTTGGACCGAGAGCCTTCGGCGAAGGGCTGGCTCGTTTGGCCACGATCAAAGAGGCCGTCAAAGTGTCGGTCTAGTAGTTCCGCGGTACGTGAAGTAGAGGGGGGTGGATCAGATGGAAGAGATGCCTGACTACCGGCGCAAACTTGCGCGAGTGTACATGCGACTGTTTCGGCCACTCGCGCCTCGGGGGCCCCGACGTTCCAAGTTCGACCAGATGACGGCGCGCTGGTGGACCCGCATTGACGTGATTGCTTTTCGTCACCTTGGCGTCAGCCTCGGCGTCAAGGCCCTCGGTGTCAACGACGTCTTGTTGCTTCGTACCCGGGGGCGCTACAGCGGTCAGGTGCGAGAGGTGCTGGTGGCCTACGTGGAGATTGATGAAGTCCCCTTCGTCTGCGCCGCCAATGGCGGCTCGGATCGGGCCCCGGCCTGGTTCGGAAACTTGTGCCGCGGCGAATCGGTCGAGATCGAGCGGAAGGGTCGTCGCGAGGAAGTCGTGCCTGTCGTTCTCGATGGCGAGGAGCGCGATCGAATCTTCGAAGTAGTGCGTCTCACGTTTCCTCACGTCCGGCTCTACCTCGCGCATACGGATCGCCCATTTCCTGTCGTGCGTCTCGAACCACGGTGCGCTCGGCTGAACGATGCACCCGCTGAGCCGGCATTGGTGATGGTGGGAGCGAGCCGGGGGTCTGAGGGCACGCACCAGCGGATTGCTTGACAGTTCACGGTGTCTCGCTTGGCCACCGGCCGATAGCGAAGGGCCAGAGGTAATTCGCGCACCCGATAGAAACCGGACATTCGCAGGATCACAACGGTGGTGTCGGGGGATCCTCGCTCGATAGTGTGACCGGGTTGTTGGCCGATGGTCGCGGTACGTTCGTCGGCGCATTGGCGACCCGTCTGGCGGGCCGCGGGGCAGACTCTTCCTCGAGGACACGGGCCAGTCGACGTAGCAGCGAACGGACCGTGGCGTGCGCGAGGCGGGCAAGTAACGCGTCGTCGAGCGCCTGGCCGGTGCGGCCAAGAGGTGGGCGATAGTGACCCGTGAGGGTCAACTCGGACCGGTCGGGATCGAGGGCCGACACGCGCAACTCGCCTTCGAAGCGCGGGAAAAGTCCCGACGGACCGGTGGCTTCCCACGTCACAGGAATGGTGAGATTCTCGTTGGATCCTTCTGGTGTTCCGAGGTGAACGGCGACGACTTTGCCCAACCAGGTCGGTCCACCGGGTCCGATTCGTATGAGGGTCGATTCGCTCTCGGCGTGTGCCGCCTCCAGGTGAGGGACGAGCCACGAATTGCCCGCCCGAATTCTTGCCGCGACGCTTGGCGCCGCGAGCTCAATCTGCACCGAGTCCGTCACGGCTACCGAGGGTGCTTGTCGACGGTGGCCGTCGCCGGACACTAAATACGTACCCGCTTGGATCGCACGGTCTCTTTCGACTAAGTCGGCAAGATTCGTCGTGGCCAGCACTGAGCGCAGCGCCGCCGCCGCGGCGCCCCACGTCTCATGCAAGGGACAGACCGACTCCCAGCGACACGGGGCGTCGCCGAGCACGCACGTCTCGGGTGCGAGTGGCCCCTCAGCGGCTTCGACGATTTGAAGCAGGCTCACTTCGCCGGGTGGTCGGGCGAGGCTGTAGCCACCTTGGGTCCCGAAAAAGGATTGCGCGATTCCAGCTCGCACGAGATCCCCGAGGATCTGAGAGACATAGGTGCGGGGAATCCCCATCTCCGAGGAGACCTGACGTAACTTCTTCGGTACGCCCGATTCGTAGCATCCGGCGAGGCAGATGGCCGAGCGCACGACGTAGTCACCCCGCTTCGAGAGGTCGAGATTCACCGTTTTAGTGTAGCGATTATCTTGACGTGGAGTTCGCCCATAACGTCGCGGCATCACTGGAAAACACTTCTCCGTCTGGTGCGGTGGATCAGTCTCGTCCCATTGACGCATTGCAAACGATCGAAGTGTTCTTTGTACGTGAACAGTTCGCGCGTGAAGTCAGTTTCTGTTGTCGCGGATGAGACGACCGCTTTTGCCAAAGTTCGATGGTCGCGTTGTCGAAGAAAAACGCAAATGAACTCGCCGCGTTGCGGGAAATGTCACTTACTAGTACAGCATGGGTCTTGAAAGTGTGGGAAAGAGAAAGTTCACGGCGTGGCCAGCTGCGCACGTTGGCGTTCAACTTTTCACCCAGATTTAACTTGCGGTGTTCGCTCGTCTTAATCACGCTGGAGAATTCGACGTTCCTCGCGTTGGACCTGGGATACTTTAGTGTCATGGCTAATCATCGCGACGTCGTCTCCGTTGAGCGCGTGATGCGAGCACCGGCCTCAGCAATCTTCGAGGTGCTCGCCGACCCCCGTCGACATCCCGAGATCGACGGTTCCGGTTCGGTGATTCAGGCTCGAATCGACGCGCCAGACCGGCTCTCGCTGGGGGCAACCTTCGCTATGAATATGCGACGAGGTTTGCCCTACAGCATGATCAATACTGTCACTGAGTTCGACGAAGGCAGGCGGGTCGCCTGGTCTCCGAAACCGGCTAATTGGCGCGGTGCACGGTTCTTTGGTCGTATTTGGCGCTACGAACTCGAGCCAATTGATGGGGGGACGAGCGTGCGTGAGACGTGGGACATCTCGAGCGACGGGCTTCGCTTCTTCCTTCGACACCTGTACACCTCGCGGTTTCGCCAGGATATGACCAAGTCGCTTGAGCGGTTGGATGGTCTTGTAGCCACTCAGTCCTGAGTATTCGCTATCTAGCTCAACGAGTTCGTAGCCGTTTCAATTTTTACTTCGTTCTTAAGACGAGCCGATCCCTTTTCTTGACTGACGGCAATAGATTTTGACCCGTGGTGTTCGACCTATATCGGTTGACTCGTCTACACCATCGTTATTGTGAAAGACGGAATCTCGTTGTCCGATGCACCATATTTTAAAAAAGTGAATGTCATCTACCTGAGCGGAATACTGGGCGTCTCTTTTTCAAAGTGTCTCGGTCGAGAGGTCTCGCGATGAAACGGCGAACCGTTGTGCTCGCGGCGGTGACGGGATTGAGCCTCTGTTCGGTGGCCACTGTTAACTCAGCGGGCGCCGCACGATCGGCGGTCCAGCACTCCTCTGATGCCAAGCGGTTGATCGGCGGGAAAATCCACACGTCGGTTGCGTCACTGCCAACGCCAAAGGCCCTGAAGCCTTTTCGGGGCACTCGATTTACGGGCGAAGGCGTGTGGCGTCCCGCCGGTCGACTCGCGGCGGGTCGGGCCGCCGTGTACACCACCTCGATCCGTCTCCCGGGGACTTCAGGTGTTGCGGCCGGGATTGCTTGGATGGATACCAAGCTTCTCCGCGCCAGGCTCTACTCCGGCAGTCTCAGCCCGGGCGGTCTGTTTTGGAAATACACGGCGCCAATTTCACCGAGCGCGTCGGGCACCTTGGTCGCGGCGTTCAACGGTGGTTTTTTGATGAAGGACACGAAGGGTGGGTACTTCAGCGAGGGCCATTTGGTAGCGCCGTTGCGCAGGGGCGGCGCGTCGCTCGTCATCTATCGCAACGGCTACGCGACCGTCGGTCAGTGGGGACGCGACGTGGGAATGACCTCAAACGTGGTCGCGGTCCGCCAGAACCTGACCCTGCTCGTCGAAAAGGGCCGACCGGTTCGTGGACTCAATCCCGCGGACACCGCGACTTGGGGTAGTGCGCTGGGCGAAGTTGTTAACACGTGGCGTTCCGGACTCGGCGTCACGAAGAACGGTGCCTTGATATATGTGGTGGGGCAAATGAACATCGTTGACCTGGCCGAGATTCTGGTGCGCGCCGGGGCTGTTCGGGCCATGACGCTCGACATGAATCCGTTTTGGACGGTCTTCGCCACTTTTTCACCCCGAAGCACTCACGGACTGGCGTCGCCGGCCAACGGGAGGGACCTACTCGCCACGATGCTTCAACCGCCGGGACGTTTCTTCGAATCTGGGGATAATCGCGATTTCGTCACGATGTCAGTGAAGTAGTCGCGAGGCCCAACGGTACGCGTGAGGAGGTACACGAGGTCGCGTCTTTCATTAACCTGATCCCCCCTTTTCGCTATGAGCGTCGTTGATTGTACTTTCGTACTGGTGCGCAAATCGTTCGAATCTCGGACAGTGTCTCCTAGATGTGTCAGGCGAGGGGGGACTGAGCCGCCCTCAGGGGGCCCTTTGGCCCCCTCGCCACCTTCCGACTTTGACCGCGTCCTCTTGATGCTCGGTGTAGTCAACTCGTAGTGCGCGCCTCGTGGTGGGCGGGAGGAGAATCGAGCATACCCAGTTGTTAAATCACCACCTCGATCACGTGGACGGAGTGACACCGCCATGACGTGTGGATGAGTCATTCACCAGTGGTGGTGCGTGCGTGCACAAGTGATGCCAACCGATTGGCGATGTCCGGAGCGAAGGCCCCCGAGTCCTTTCGCGATGGAGAGATGACCTCGCCGTAGCGTCCGCAAGGTTTCTTCGCGCCCGCACCGAGCCCGGCTACCGTGGGAATGTTCCAAGTAGTTAGTTGGTCCGTCGATGAGACGAGACGAGGGGTCCGGATGAAAGTCGAGCAGGCGAAGACGGTGAAGGCGGGGCGCCGCCAACGTGACCCCGAACGAACGCGCCAGGAGATCCTGGAGGCGGCGACCGAGGAGTTCGCCGACCGCGGCCTCGCGGGCGCGCGGGTCGACGAGATCGCCGACCGGACCCGCACGACCAAGCGGATGATCTACTACTACTTCGGCTCGAAGGAACTGCTCTATGTCGCCGCGCTGGAGCGCGCCTACAAGGACATCCGCGTCGTGGAGGAGAGCATCGACGTCGAGACGCTCGACCCGGTGACCGCGATCCGTCGCCTGGCCGAGGCCACCTTCGACCGCCACGAGGCCAACCCCAACTTCAGTCGC
>PLBM01000048.1 GCA_003134515.1 Acidimicrobiaceae bacterium
CGTAAAGAAAGTTCTCACACGCTTTGCCGTCGTACCGCTCAGGCGGCACCCGACGGGGGCCGAAGGTTCCCGTCGGGTGCCTCAAGCCTTTGTCATGTCCGAAAATATGAATTCGAAGTAAACAAGCGGACAATGAAGGCAGATTCGATCCAGTCCCGCTTTACTAACCGAAGTCGCTGAAACGCCATTGTTCAGGGTCACTTCGCTCAAGTATCGTGCCAGATTCTTCGGTCCTCGTCTGCACAGGGCTCGGTCGCTCGGGGAGTTCTGCGGGCTCGGCATTTAGGCTCATCCTTAATGGATCGTCGTCTGTGGGCTGAAAACTACGCTTCATCGCTGCTGGCGGATAATCCACGACGCTTGGCACACTCACGTGCAGTCGCGACCACCGCCTCTGAACTAGCCGACGTTCTGCTCGACGACCCCGAAGAACGCGCGGTGCTTGTAGCTGCCGCGTGGCTGCATGATATTGGCTATGCCCCGATGCTCGCTAAAACGGGTGCTCATCACCTGGACGGAGCGATTCACCTCGAAGAGTTGGGCGAGCAGCGATTGGCCTGTCTCGTCGCACACCACGGCTCGGGTGCCGCTGAGACGGCGCTTCGCGGATTCGCTGATGAGTTTGCCAAGTTCCCCAGAGAGATGAGCTTGGTGGCTGACATCCTTACCTACTGCGACTTGTCGTGTGGTCCCGATGGGACGCGGCTTTCGCTGGACGAGCGCCTTCGAGAAATTCGTGCCCGTTACGGCGACGACCACGTCGTTGTACGCGGGCTGGAAGCAGATGGCGACGTTATTCGTGGCGCGTTCCGCCGAGTAGAGCTACGACTCGCCGAAGTCGAGCCGGACGCCATAATTTAGGCGATCACCGGATCGGGGCGAGATTCGCCAAAGTGAGTAATTCGTAGTCGAATCGACGGATGGATATCCATGGTCGCTAGTTCGAAGAGTGTGAAGTAACCAACCTCGCTCGACTCGTCACTGGTGGTGAGTTCACCCGCGACCGGGCGACACGCGAAGCAGACCGAGAACTGCTGGCGGACTTCGCCGTCGGCGTACTCAATGACGTGGCGAGGGTTGCTGTAGATGCCGATGAGCCGGGTGATGTCAACTTCAATGCCTGACTCTTCGAGCACCTCGCGACGACAACAGTCAGCGATGTTTTCGCCGGGCTCCATGGCGCCACCGGGAATCGTCCAGAGACCGTTGTCGGTGCGCTTGATGAGCAAAATTCGATCCGTGTCGTCGACAACTACCGCGGACGCCGCGGGCACGACCCGATTGGCCCGAGGGGCGGAATCCTCTTCGAAGTGCTCGATGCGGCTCACGGTCGCTCCTTCGTGACAGCTTGGTTCTCTAGGGTTTCTTGAGGTCTTACCGATTTCTTCAACGTCGTTACCGCGCTCGGCGACTGCGGTGTCGCATGGGCGAGCAGTCCCTCAAAGTGCGTCACGTACTGGTCGAAAATGCCCCCGGAGCCAATTCGACGAAAGTGAAAGAGCGGCGCCATCTTCCCGGGGATTCCAAAGAGGTGCGGCGTCACCAGCATGTCGTCGTCGAAGCGAAAGACGGAACTGTACATGGGCGCGTTCTGAAGATGAAGCGACGCACCCGCCTCGACGATGGGACCCAGGTACTTGATGGAGGACTGAATCCTCGCGAGCAGCAGGCCGTCGAGTCCTTCCTCGGTGTCGCGATTGAGCGCGGCCTGACCGTTGGGATCGGCGATGACGATCCTCACCGAACCGCCGTTTCCCATGAGTTCGCCGAGCACGCTCGTCAGATCGGGGTGGTTCTCGGTCAGAAACAGTACGGCGTAACCGAGGATGTCAACGTGCTGCTTGGTGTCCACGATGAGTTTCCACCAGTAGTCGGGCGGACAGTCCGAACGGCGCGCCCAGGCTCGCACGATCTCCTCACGGGCCGCCGCAACACCAACCTCGTCGCGGGGCCATAACCACAAGCGGTCCACTTCCAGATCGTTGGCGATGGCGATCTGAGTTTTCAGATGAGGAATGGTTCCATTCAGCCACTTGTCGACGGCCTTGCGCGAAGTACCCACGATCTCGGCGAGCCCCTCTGGTGACAGATCATTCTTGGCCATCGCCGCTTCGAGTCGTTCATTCCTCATTGACCCACTCTGCCACGTCGCACTCTCGTAACGAACCACGTGACCGGACCCTCGACGGCGCATCGGAACTTTCAAGAACTTTCAAAGTTTCCTCAAAGTGTCACGCAACGTCGCGCCAGTAGGCGAAAGTTCCGCGACGTTCTGGCTTGATGGTGAGGTCGCAACGTGCGACGAGAAGTACTCACCATGAAAGGAGCGCCATGCGCCTCCCTATTGAAACCAGCAACCTCACCTTCATCGTCGTGGCCCCGCCCCAACCGGTACTCGACTTTGACTCCAAGCAACCCCGCGTCGACGCGAACGGTCAGCCGATCTTTGCCTTCGGTGTCGTCGCACTGGGCAGTGAGGGCGCGGACATCATCAACGTCAAGGTGAGCACCGAGCCCAAGGGTCTCGTGCTCGGCGGCCAGGTGAAGGTCACCGGACTCGTGGCGACCACGTGGGCCATGGGTGATCGCAACGGCGTGAGTTTCCGCGCCGAGCGAGTGGAAGTCCTGTCCGGTCCCGCGACCAAGGCCCCGGTCGCGGCCTAAGGAGGCGTGCCCCGAGAGGACTCTCTCTCGGGGCACCTTCCCGTTCTCGAAAGGAACTTCCAATGAACACTCCCGCCAACTCACGTTCAATGACCGACGAGATGCTCGATGAACTGCTGCGCCTGCTCGCCGTCTGGCGCGTCGAGCTTGTGCTGCTCGCTCTACCCACCGGACTTGGGCTCTGGCTCTACGTACGCCTCGGTCTGGTCTTTGCCATCGCCGCTCCGGTCGCGCTCGTAACGACGGTCCTTTGTGTCGGTCCGCTTCGCCGATTCCTCGGGCGGCTGTTGCACCGATCGCGCGTGCGTCGACACCTCGAAGCGGCGTTCCGCGCGCTGCCCGGAGTGCTGAACGAGAAGCGGCCTCGCATCGTAAAGATCACTCGCACGACCTTCGGAGACCGTGTCGAGCTTGTGCTCTGGCGTGGTACGTCCATCGACGACCTCGTGAAGGCCGAAGCCGTCCTCGCGGCGTCGCTCGGAGTGCGCCAGGTGCGCTGCGTGGCGAACGCGGCGAAGCGAAACCTCGTCACGCTCACCATCACACGCCACGACCCCTTCAACGAGGCGGCCCTTCGCTTCCCCTTGCTCGACGCGTCACACGTCACTCTCTGGGACCCAATTCCCGTCGGTGTCAACGAGGATGGCGAACTGGTGACCGTGTCGCTACCCGAGCGCAACGTGCTCCTGGGTGGCGAACCCGGCGCGGGCAAGTCGGTGGCCCTGTCGCTGCTGGTAGCCGCCGCCGCTCTCGACCCCGAAGTGGACCTGTGGCTCTTCGACGGCAAAGTGGTCGAACTCAGTGCGTGGTCAGCGTGCGCGCGGGTCTTCGTTGGACACGACGTGCAGCGCGCCATCACCGTGCTCGAAGAGCTCACCGCCGAGATGGACGACCGTTATGACGAGCTTCTGCGTCGCGGTGTGCGCAAAGTGACCCGCGCCGAGGGGCTGCGTCTGCACGTCGTCGTGATCGACGAGCTCGCGCTCTACGTCGCGGGGATCGACAAGAAGTTCGCCCAGCGTTTCGCCGAACTGCTGCGAGGTCTCGTCGCGCGGGGACGAGCCGCCGGGATCATCGTGCTGGCGGCCACCCAGAAGCCCTCGACGGATATCGTGCCGTCGACCTTACGCGATCTCTTCGGGTTTCGCTGGGCGCTGCGCTGTGCGACACGCGACGCGAGTGACACTGTGCTCGGGGCTGGCTGGGCGTCTGAGGGCTTCTCAGCCTCGGACATTGCCGGTGCTCACCGAGGAGTCGGGCTGTTGTTGCACGAAGGGGACACCCCGGTGCGACTGAAGGGCTTTCACCTGGATGATGATGACCTGCGGACGCTCGTGCGACGGGCCCGTCAACTACGTGGTCTACCAGCGGGACCGGTGGGCTCCTAATGGCATCGTCTGCTCTCAGCGCGGTACTCGACGAACGAGTCCTCTCCGGTGTCATCGCGAGGTCGCGCAGCGCGACGACCCTGGCCAGTTTCAATGACCAGGGTGAGCGATGTGGTTGGTGTTCACATCCAATTCGTCTCATTGGCGCCGTGGCGTCAGTGGACCGCACGACCGGAGAGATTCTCCGCACGTATTCAACGAACGACGAGCCCGACGGCGTTCTCTTGAAGGCCTGCGGCACGAGGCGCGCTACGCGGTGTCCCTCGTGCGCCGCCACGTACGGCGCCGACGCGCGGATGCTCGTGCGAGCCGGGATGTCGGGTGGCAAGGGCGTGCCCGAATCAGTGTCGCAACACCCGATGGTCTTTGCCACGTTCACCGCACCGAGCTTTGGCGCGGTCCACGGGACTCGCTCGGGTGATCGCGCACCTTGTCATCCTGGCGTGAGTAAGCAACGCTGTGTTCATGGCAAGTCGCTCACGTGTTGGAAGCGACACCGCAAGGACGAGTCGGTACTTGGTGATCCTCTCTGCCCGGACTGCTATGACTACCAGCGCTCAATCCTCTGGAACGCCACGTGTCCGGAACTCTGGCGTCGCACGACAATCTATATTCGTCGTGAGTTAGCCCAACAACTCGGCATCGCCGCCAAGCAGTTCGATCGCGAACTCCGACTCTCGTTCGCCAAGGTGGCGGAGTTCCAGCGGCGAGGCGTTGTGCATCTCCACGCCGTGATCCGCTTAGACGAACGCGACGACGAGTGCACGGCGCCGAGGGTCGGTGTCACTACTTCGATGTTGATCGCGGCTCTTCACGCAGCGGCCCAAAAGGTCTCAGCGCCACTGCCGACGGGAGTCTCTGATGAGATACTCGGACTGGCCCGCTGGGGTCGACAACTCGACCTTCGAGTCATCACAACCCAGGAATTCGATGCAGTTCAAGTTGGTGAGTTGGATAGCGGCGAGGTGTCGTCGTCGAGGAACGCGCGAGCAGTGGCCAATTACGTCGCCAAGTACGCCACGAAGTCAACTGACGACGCGGGTGCGCTGGACCGGCGTCTAACGAGCCTTGACGATCTGAGTGCCCGAGGAGTGTCGACCCACCTCTATCGACTGGTCGAGACCGCTTGGAATCTAGGTGTGCTCGCGCACCTAACTCGACTTCGAGCGTGGGCCCATTCGCTCGGTTTCGGTGGCCACTGGCTTACCAAGTCGAGGCGCTACTCCGTCACGTTCTCGTTCTTACGGTCGCAACGCCAGGCGTGGCAGGTTCAGCGACGCCAGGGAACAACGAATGCTTCATCGCCAGTAATCGCACTGAGCGTCTGGAAGTGGGTGGGCACCGGGTGGCGGACCGCTGGGGATGAGTGGTTGGCGGCGCGAGGTCAAACGGCCAGAGTTCACTCGCGGCTGGAAGCTCGTGACGCACGGCGGAGCGAGGCGGAGACGTTCACGGACATCGAATACCAATGGACGTCAGAATTCTCAAGAACTTCGGTGACGTCACGCGCCACTACGTCACTGATCACCCGAATGAGCGAAATGGCTAGCGACCGGCGAGAGGGTAGCGATGAAGGCGAGTGAGGCGAGCGAAGTCTTGAAACGCTATCGTCCTGACGAGCTGGTTGCGGTCGATCGTGCGCGTAGAGAGGGCGTTGCGATTCTCGTGAAGCGTCAACTGACCTCCACTGACTGGCAACCGTGGGGCGAATCGTTCATCAAGGACGACGGGGCCATCCAACAAGGTCTACCCGTGCGGAAGCTCCTGCTGACCGTGCCCGAGGTTGGTGCGGTTCTCTCCGTCAGTCGTTCCAAGGTCTACGAACTGCTGGAATCGGGCTGCATTCCGTCGGTCTACATCGGTCGGTCGCGACGGATCAGAGTCAGTGACGTGGAGGATTTTGTGGCCGGCGGTGGACGTGAGTACTAGATCCAGCACGACGTTCTCGAATCACCTACGTTTTCTACTAATGAAGGAGACCACATGACCAGTCGACGGGGCAATGGAGAAGGTTCGGTCTACAAGACCAAAGACGGCAAATGGGTCGCGTCGATCGACTTGGGCTGGGTCGACGGCAAGCGCAAGCGTCGAACGTTCCAGGCGAAGACCCAGGCCGAGGCGCTGCACAAGATGCGAGAGTTGCAGCCCCAGAAGATTCACGGCACCCAACTCGCCTCGGAACGACTATCCGTCGAGCAGTACCTCGAGACGTGGCTGACCAAGAGGATTCCCGGAACCGTGTCGGTGAGGACCGAGGAGATCTACGCACGCGTCGTTCGTCTCTACCTGGTTCGCCATCTCGGAAAGATTCGACTGAATAAATTGACGCCCACTGACGTGAACGCCATGATGATCGCACTCGGGAAAAGTGGCTTCTCCCCGTCCACCAAGCGCATGGCTCGCGCGACTCTGCGCCGGGCGCTTCGCATGGCGGAGCAAGACGGCTTGGTCACGCGCAACGTGGCGGCGATCGCCGAGGGTCCAAAATTGCCCCACCGTGAGGGTCGAACCATGACCCCCGAGCAGGCGCAGACGTTTCTGGTCGCTTGCAAGGAGCATCGCCTCGGAGCGGCGTACACGTTGGCCCTGTTGCTCGGGTTGCGCCGCGGCGAGATCATTGGTCTCGCGTGGTCGGACATTGAGATCACCGGCGACGCGGTCGTGGTAACGGTCCGCCGTCAACTCGTGCGCGACAACTCCGGCGTGCACTTGAGCGACCTCAAGACCAAGGGGAGTCGGCGCACGCTGCACCTCTCGCCGCCGCTGGTCGAACTGCTCGAAGGTCATCGTCGGGACCAAGAGGAGGAGGCCCTGCTTCGTGGTGACGCCTGGGGTAACGACGAGAACCTCATCTTCACCTCCACCTACGGACGCCCCCTGGACCCGGGCGATTTCGGCAAAGGCGTCCCTCGAATCACCGAGAAGGCCGGGCTCGGACACTGGTCGATTCATGAACTACGTCACTCGTGCGCCTCGCTGATGTTCTCGATGGACGTCCCCTTGGAAGCGGTGGCGGACCAACTCGGCCACGCCTCAATCGGCGTCACCAAGGGCGTCTACGTGCACCTGCTTCCGGGCTCCAGAGCCAAGGCGGCCAAGGCGATGGAAGAACTCCTGTACAAGGATTTTGTGCCCGTCACGTCACCGCGTCCGCGTCCCGTGGCTAGACAGTTGGCTAGACATCATCGAGCCAATGATAATAAGGCGTCCTTGATCAGGACTTCAGTGGGCCGCCCGGGTCTCGATCCCGGCACCTTGGGATTAAAAGTCCCCTACTCTACCTGCTGAGCTAGCGGCCCAATGGAAGATGAACTTGGTTGACCAAGACCATTACCACCGATTGGTCACACTACTCCAAGGACCTATCAGGTCCGAAGCGACATCAGAGCAACGACCAGCATCCGCAGTCGAAGTAAGCGGACGTCAACTGAGAACTTCATCAATCAAGAGTAACCAAAGCGGCTGTTCGGCGAGATCGTGGATAACCAAGTGGAGTTGAACGAATGCGGAGCCAGTGGCTCGATCGGCGTGAGTCGACGAAGGTTGGCTCGCCTGACCCAGTAAACACGTCGCTTGCACTATTCGCATAAGGATGGTGAGTTGTCGTCGGAAGTTGGCGTCAGAGTTTGCAGGGTTCTCCACGGTCTTGGCGAGTTCGGGCCCGAGTTTCTCGAGGGCTTGGTGAACCTGGTCAGCGTCGGAGGCGAGTGACTCGGAGACCAAGGCGAGCTCACTGCTTACCCACTCGGTCACTACGTTCAAGAGACCCAGGCGATTGCAGTCGCGGCGCACCTGGGCGCAGAGCACGTTGTGCGTGCCCTCCCAGCTCTCAAAGACCACGGCGTCGCGGTAGAGGCGCGGAAGTGGGGAGAAGTCCTCAATGGTGCCGTTGCCGCCGAGCACCTCGATGCCGCGGTGCACGACGTCTGAGGCCGCAATCGACGTCACGTACTTATTAGCGTTCACGAGGAATCGGTGCAGATTCAGGTCCACACTGGTCGCGGTGCCCTCGTCGATCTTGGCCACCAGTTCGGTCAGGGCCATAGTGGAGGCGAGCGCGGCGGCCGTTTCCATCTTCATGAACGCGAGCTGTTCACGGACCGCGTCAAAGGACTCGATGGGCGCGCCAAAGGCCTGTCGATAGTGGGCGAAGCTCGATGCCTCGAGGTAAGTGCGGCTCATGATGCCCGTCGAGCCGACGGCGTTCAGCCAGCGCGAGGTGTTCAATAGTTCCGAGACCGCGATGTTGAAGCCTTGGTCCAAGTCACCAATGGGCCACGCCAGCGCGTCGCTAAAGTCAATCTCGGCTGACGCGAGGGCCCGCGTTCCGAGCTTGTCCTTGAGCCGACGTATTCGAAAGCCGTTCGGGGTGACTCCGTCGAGCGTGCGCGGCACGAGAAAACATGCCAGTCCCTTGGTTCCAGCCGGCGCGGACTCGGGTCGTGCAGTCATGGCAAAGAGATCGGCGTCGGCGACCGA
>PLBM01000128.1 GCA_003134515.1 Acidimicrobiaceae bacterium
ACGGCGACGGCACCTACAGCATCACGCTCACCGGCGCGCTGGCCGGCTCGGACACGATCCAAGCCACCGACTCCACGCTGGGCTTTAGCTCGAACACCGACGTCCTCACCGTGACCCCGGGCGCTCCGACCCAGCTCGCGATCTTCAACGACTGCAGTTCGTATCTCACTACAGGCGCCACCTGCGGGTTGACCGCCGTCCTCCAAGACGCCAGCGGCAACACCGTGGTTGACGGCTCGAGCGTCACCTTCGCCCAGAGCGGCGTCGGCGTCGTCACCGGGCTCTCGAGCGTGACCCCCAACGGCGACGGCACCTACAGTGTCACCATCACCGGCAGCACCGACGGCGCGGTCTCGATCAGCGCCGCTGACTCGACCGACTCCATCACGGCCTCGATCAGCCCGGTCGACTTCACCGTCCAGGGCACCGCGACCCATCTCGTGATCACCAGCAACACCTGCGGCTCGAATCTCAACGCGGGCGCCACCTGCACGTTGGTCGCCACCCTCGAAGACGCCAGCAACAACCCCGTCGTTGACGGCTCGAGCGTCACCTTCGCCCAGGGCGGCAGCGACGTCGGCGCGGTCACCGGGCTCGACGGCGACAGCGTGACCGACAACGGCGACGGCACCTACACCGTCACCGTCACCGGCCGGGCCAACGGCGCGGTCTCGATCAGCGCCGCTGACTCGAGCGACGCCATCACGACCTCGAGCCCCGTAGTCGACTTCACTGTCCAGGGCGGGTCGGTAAATACGGCCATGCCCACCACGTTCGTCGGTGGCGTGCCGGGCCCGTACCCCAACGACTACTTCAACTCGGTAGCCTGCCCGTCTAGCGGTAACTGCGTGGCCGTCGGTCAGTTCCAGGACGTCAATGGATACGACGAATCCTTCACCGCCACCGAGACCAGCGGCGTCTGGGGCAACGCAGTGCCCACCACGTTCGACCCGAGCGTGCTGAGCACGGACCGCCCCTACAGCACCTTCAGCTCAGTAGCCTGCTCGTCCGTTGGTAACTGCGTGGCCGTCGGTCAGTTCTACGACGCTAGTGATCAGTACGAATCCTTCATCGCCACCGAACTCAACGGCGTCTGGGGCAACGGAGTGCCCCTCACGACCTTCCCCTACAGCACCCTCAGCTCAGTAGCCTGCTCATCCGATGGCAACTGCGTGGCCGTCGGTCAGTTCTTAGCCTTTGGTAATAACTGGGAACCCTTCACGGCCACCGAACTCAACGGCACCTGGGGCGACGGAGTGCCCATCACGTTCACAGGGGACGTGCTCAACACGACCTATCCCAGCGCCTACAGTTACTTGAACTCAGTAGCCTGCCCATCTGATGGCAACTGCGTGGCCGTCGGTGAGTTCTACGACGTCAATAGGAACTACGTATCCTTCACGGCCACCGAACTCAACGGCACCTGGGGCAACGCAGTGCCCACCTTGTTCGCACCCAACGTGCAGAACACGAACCCCAGCGACTACTTCAGCTCAGTAGCCTGTACCTCTACTGGCAACTGCGTGGCCGTCGGTGATTTCTACGACGTCAATGAAAACTACCAATCCTTCACGGCCACCGAACTCAACGGCGTCTGGGGCAACGGAATGCCCACCATGTTCGCACCGAACGTGCAGAACACGAACCCCAGCGACTCCCTCTACTCAGTAGCCTG
This sequence comes from Acidimicrobiaceae bacterium, assembly GCA_003134515.1. GTDB lineage: Bacteria > Actinomycetota > Acidimicrobiia > Acidimicrobiales > RAAP-2 > RAAP-2. The sequence continues at coordinate 1,676 of PLBM01000128.1, forward strand.
CCCGTCGGCTGGCAACTGCGTGGCCGTCGGATATTTCCACGACGTCAACGGAAACTACCCATCTTTCACGGTCACCGAATCCGACGGCGTCTGGGGCAACGGAATGCCCACCACGTTCGCCTCTGGCGTGCAGAACACGAGCCCCAACGACTACTTCAACGCAGTAGCCTGCGCGTCGGCTGGCAACTGCGTGGGCGTCGGTTCGTTCGGCGACGTTGCTGGACACAACGAAACCTTCACGGCCACCGAAACCAACGGCGTCTGGGGTAACGGCGTGCCCACCACGTTCGCCTCTGGCGTGCAGAACACGAACCCCAGCGACTACTTCAGCTCAGTAGCCTGCGCGACTGACGGTAGTTGCGTGGCCGTCGGTCAGTTCAAGGACGTCAACAGAAACTACCAATCCTTCATCCTCGGCGTAACGGTGATCTTGGCCCGTCCCTTCACCCCGCCCACGACGGGACCCACGAACGCGGCACCGCCCGCGAGCGCTGGTGTGTCGCCGTCGGACTTTGGCACGCCGACGTCGGGCTCGGCGTCGTCGACGACGATCACGAGCGTCACGAGCGACTTGGGTGATTCGAGCAGCGGAGTGAGTGCCTCCGTCTCGGTGCCCGCGGGCGCGCTACCCGACGGCACGACGGTGAGTGTGTATCCGATCACGAACACCGCGCCACTGGTGGCCCAGGTGCCGCCCGGCAACTCCTACGTGTTGTCCTTCGCGGTCTCGTGGCAGGCGCCCGACGGCACCTCGCCCGCGGCGACGGCGGCGATTACCCTGACGATCACCGATCCCAGCATCAAGGCCGGTAACTCGATCTACGAGTTGACCTCAACGGGTCTGACTCTCGTGGGTACGGCCACGGTGGACGGATCAGTCACGATCACCTTCACCAATGACCCCACGTTCTTGGTGACGGCGAAAACGCTGGTCGCCCAGGCGGGGCTTTCGATTACCTCGCTGAGGGGCACCCTGGGCAAGGCCCTGACGCTGGTGACCAGCGGCGGCTCGGGCACCGGGGCGCTCAGCTTCTCGGTCACTAACGGCACGGCCAGTGGCTGCACCTTGACCGGCAACTCACTGAGCGCGAGCAGTGCGGGTACCTGCGTCGTCACGGCCGCCAAGGCCGCCGACTCGACCTACCTGGGTGTCTCGTCGGGCGCGAGCGACGTCGCCTTCGCCAAGGCCGTCCCCGCGAATCCGGCGTCGGCGTTCCGTCCGGTGGTGGGGACCTTCGCCGTTCACGCGAGTGCACTCACCAAGGCCACCAAGAACGCGCTGATCAACCTCTCGAGGAAGCTCAAGCGCGGGGCATCGGTGACCATCACGGGTTACGCGCTGAAGAATATCCCGCTGGCCCTCGCTCGAGCCCACGCCGCCCAGGCGTACCTTGTGCATCTGGTGAAGGTCCACGTGGCAATAAAGGTCGTGACCAACCAGTCGATCGCCAAGGTGAAGGTCGTCGTCACCGCGGTATAGGATGCCGCTAACGAGTTAGTCGTGCGAGGTCGTTACCGCTTCGGTGGTAGCGACCTCGTCGTTGGTGGCGTAGATGGCCTTGATCCAAGAGATCGACTGGCTCGGCGCGGCGGTCGCCTACGTTCAGTTTCCAAGAACTTTTGGGCACGAGAAACTTTCGAAAAGAACTTGAAAGTTGATGATTGTGCCTTACGAAATTGGTAGCCGACCTGGCTTTCAATTCTTCACGATGACATTCGCGGCAAACGATCTTGAAGAGTATTCACTATCTCGAAGTGCGACCTTCATCGAAAAGCGACTTGAATGAACCGATGAAAGTACCGAGTACTTCGCGAAGTGACCTTGTATTGACGTCACGCGCGGGGACGATGAAGATCGTCTCCAATGGTGTTGCGCTGCGGTCAATGGCGCTGTTGGCTCGCGTCGAAAAAGCTGACCGATGAGAGGAACGCGACTCGTACTTTGAACAAGGGAATAGGAGGAACCACTCCATAAAACCGAGGCGTTCTACTGCTGTTATCGATAAAAAATATAATAAAATCGCACTAAGAAAACGTGATAGAAAATGTAGGCAATCTTTTGGGATTAGGGATGAGTCATGATTTCGAAGTTTGATTGAAATGACACCTCCTTTACAGGGCGACGGGGGAACGGCAATGGAGAAATTTCGGGTAGGGCATCGGGGTTCGTTTCGTGCGGCGAAGGTCGTCGTGCTGGGCCTAGTGCTTGCGTGTACGCAGCTGCCACTCCTGGCGTTGCAGACGCCGGCGTTCGCGGTCTGTGGTACTGAGGATGTGTGTTCGACGGTCGCGGCTAGTCCCCTGACAGTCGCCGCGGACGGCGTGACGACCTCGACAATCACCGTCACGTTGCAGAACACCGGTGGCTTCATCTCGGGCTCGACAGTCACCCTCGACCAAGGCACCGGTCATTCCACGATCTCCGCGGCGTCGGGTCCCTCCAGCGCCAGCGGCGTGGTGACCTTCACGGTTTTTGACTCAACGCCGGAATCAGTCACCTACACCGCCACTGACTTCACCAACGCGAGTCTCGTCATCGCCCAGACCGCCGCCGTGGTGTTTTACGGACCGACTGTCGACGGTAATTCGACGGCCACAGCCAGCCCGACAAGCGTCCGTGCGGACGGATCAACGACCTCAACGGTCACCGTCACCCTGAAGGACACGAACAGCAACCCGGTGCTGGGCCACGTCGTCACCCTCACCGCGGGTGCTGGCAGTTCCACGATCTCCGCCGCTTCGGGTCTCTCCAACGCCAGCGGTGTCGTGACTTTCACGGTCAAAGACGCCAAGGC
>PLBM01000015.1:0-297 GCA_003134515.1 Acidimicrobiaceae bacterium
GCGTGAAGTGCAGGTACTGTCAGGAGCTGGTCGAGCACGGTTTACTCGAGAGCGGCGCACGAGACGTTTGCGACCTCTGCTGGTTCGACCACATTGACGATGAGGTCGTCGACGGTGACGAGTGGTTGTGGCCGGAGGCGGCAGCCTTGGCGACCGTTGAGGACGTAAGGGTTTAGGGAAATACCGAGTTAGGGGGAAGAATGGTAGATCAAGAAAGGCCAACGATTCGCCCCCCGCTTCCAGGGCGTCCGCCGCGTCGGCAAGGCGGCAGCCCGGCGTTCGAGGAGCGGCTGCGTG
>PLBM01000015.1:327-13473 GCA_003134515.1 Acidimicrobiaceae bacterium
CGAACAGCGCCAGGCGTGCTTGGAATACATTTCCGAGATCGCCGTGACGCGGGTGGGGCCCGCGGGCCGTCAGGTCGAGATCGGTGGGTTGCAGATCGAGCACACGGTCGAGTTCCACATGACGGACAAGGAGGGAAAGCCTTTTTCCCACCAACACCTGCGGATCTTCGTCGAGGCCTCCGAGCCGGTGTCGGGTACCTACTGCCCAATTCACACCATCTCGCTCGAGCAGTATCGACAATCCATCAACGCCGAGGGCGCTCTGNNCCGAAAAATCGTGGCCAGGGTCTACGCGACACCAATCGAGGATCACCCCAGTGGACGAACCCGGCGGTCCTGGCGCCGATGAGTTACAAGCAGCTCTGACCCTCGATCTTGAGTTGTGGTGGCCTGAACTCTTTGAGGGACTCGATGGGCGGCAAAGGTGGGCGGTTGTGCAGGCCTTCGCCGGCAACTGGCACGAGGGGTGGGCTCCCAACCGTGAGGACGTAGCGAACCTGACTGGACTGCTCCGAGGGGATATCACCGACGACGAGTACGCCCGGCGCAGTCTTGAGAAGGCCAGGCGTCGGCCCGGCCGCGTCTAGCCCTCTTCGTACCAGACGACCACGCCCCAGCGACCCGTGAGCTCCTTAAAGGCCCTCGCGCGGAACTTCCCGCCAGCAGTGGACAGTAAGCGCGAGGGGCGCGAGCGCCCGAAGTTCGTGGCGTGCCGTTCGGCGAGTTTGCGCGACGTGAACCGCTGATCGAGGGCGGCGGCCTTTCCGGGGTTCTCTAGCAAGGCGACCCGAACCTTATCGGCGACACTGGATGCCTCTTTGGGCAGTTCCGGTGGTATCTCAACCCAGCCGTCGCTTAAAGCGGCGCGGCTGTTGTAGGACGGTTGACGGGGGCTCTTTGGACTTGGCACTCTGGCCTCCTTGGGTTCTGGAGTCAACGGTGATGATTCCGATTACAGGCTATCTCCATCTGCCTCATTACCTGTACCCATCTAATCGACCATATCCATAGCAACTAACCCACAATCACCTTCAACGCCTCCAATACGACCTTTACCGCCAACTAGCCAACAACTCAATATACCAATTTGGCTGCAACTACAAGACTTGTCGGACTTATGCTATCAAGATAGATTTGGCGTCGCTGTCGCTCCGCGGTGCCACCTTTCATGTACACTTCGTGCCATGAAAGGTGGCTTCAACTTCTTCCGAGGTACTGGCGTCTCGGCCCTCGCGTACTTCAAGGAAGGCCACGAGTTTCGAGAGGTTGACGGCGACGCGGCCGCTCGTTACTACCTTGAAAATCCTGAGATTTTGACGGCCATTGAAACTTGGCAGATGGGTCGTGAACTTACGCCGGCTGTGGCGGTAACCGGCAAGGAGTTTTCCAACTGGGTCGAGGGACTCGACTACGTGACTGGGGTGCCGCGTGGGACCCACCGAACAGGAACCGAACGCAAGCGTCTTCGCTTCGTAGAGTTCGGGATCAATAACCCGAAGTCGCTTAGTTTGTTGGAGTCCCAAGACGCTGAGTTCCACCAACTCATGGAGAAGATCCGCGACGAACAGCGCCAGGCGTGCTTGGCCTACATCTCCGAGGTCGTCGTGACGCGGGTGGGACCCGCTGGAGGACAGGTTGAGGTCGGTGGTTTGCAGATCGAGGCGACCCACGTAAATCACGTGACCAGCCGAGCCGGTGACCCTCACTACCACCAGCACGTCATGGTCAACGCCAAGGCCTTCGACCCGGCGTCGGGGGAGTGGCGCAGCCTCCATACCGCCTCGCTTCGGCAACACATCAAGGCCATCAACGCCGAGGGCGCTCTGGCGCTCCAGGGTTCGCTCGAGCTGGGGGAGGCTCTGGCCGAGCGGGGTCTCACCCTGGGCATCGACGGCGAGATCAACGAGCTCCGTGAGCTCACCAAGCACTTCTCGAAGCGCACTACGCAGATCGACGCTAACCGCACATCCCTCGAGGAGAAGTGGGCCGCAGAGAACCCCGGCCGCACGATGTCAACTCGCCAGCGAAACGTTATGAAGAAGCAGGCCTGGGACATGGGCCGCAAGGCTAAGTCCGGCGAGGTCGAGAATTCCGAAGAGTTTGGTGCCCGAATCAACGCCGAGCTCGCTCGTTACGGGGTCCAGAGTGTGACGTTCTCTCCGGTCCGTTTTAAGCCAACAACCGTAAAGCAGCATGACCGCGACGCCCTGGCCGCTGACGCCCTGGCCCTCCTTGAGGCCGAGCACTCGACGTGGAACGCCGCGGACGTCAACAACGTGACGCGCGCGGTCATGCTGCTCGAAGGAATCAAGGACACCAAAGCGGCCCGAGATGAGCTCAGGTCTGCTCTCACGGCCGCAGTATTTGCCTCGAGCTATTCGGTGTTTGACGACGACGAGGGCCTACTGCCTCTCAGCACTACCAAGCACCTCACCAGCACACGGATCCGCGCCGAAGAACGCCACATCGGTGCTCTACTGGCCATACTCAGTGTCGAAGACTCAGCCGACGTCGTGGGGATGGCTGAGGGTGTCGCCGCCGGCCTAAGCGCTGGCCAGGTCGAGGCGGTCGGGGCGGTGGCCTCTCACCAGCGCCTGGCGGTCATTATTGGCGCCGCCGGCACCGGCAAGACCACCATGATGGAGGCGGCGAAGAAGCGCCTCGATGAGCAGCGTCGTACGACCGTGCTCGTGAGCCCGTCTCTGCAGGGCGCTCGTGTCGCCGGGCGGGCGGTGGACACGTCGTCGACGTCGCTCTCGAAACTGCTCCACGCCAACGGGTGGCGATGGGACGAGTACGACCGCTGGACCCGCGAGGCCTCCGAGCCTTACGGTGAACTCAAGCTCGACGCTCGTTCTGTCATCGTCGTCGACGAAGCAAGTATGGTGACCCGCTCGATGATGCACGCACTCCTCGTGCTCACCAATGAAACCGGAGCTTCCTTGCGCCTCGTTGGGGACCCTGAGCAACTCGGCGCCGTAGGCCGCGGGGGAGTGATCCAGACCGCCGCCCTGTTCGTTACCCCCGTGGAGCTTGACCTCGTTCACCGTTTTGAAAAGATCGTGGTCAACGAAGCCGGCGTCGAAGAGCGCGTGACCGACGTCGAGTACGCGGCGTTGATGGATGAACTGCGACGCGGCGCGACCCCAGAAGAGACGGCCATCAAACTCTTCAAGCGCGGTCACGTCGTGGTGCACGCTGATGACGACGCGCGGTTACGGGCAATCTCCGAGGAGACCCTTGACAAGAGAGATCGCAGTGACGCGGTTGGCGTCACTGTCGCGACGAACGAGATGGCCCGGGCCCTCAGCAGTGAGATTCGTCAGGGCCTCGTCGACGCCGGCCGCGTGGATGACGCGCGGGTAGCGCTGACTTCAGAGGGGGAGCGCATTGGCGTGGGCGATCGCGTCGTCGTTCGACAAAACGACCACGACATTGGTGTGGCCAACCGTCAGCAGTTCACCGTGCTCGAGGTCGGCCGCCACGGCTCGCTTCGCGTTCTTGGTGACGCGGCTGATGGTTCCCACATCGTCAAGTTGCCCAAGAGCTACGTGCACAATCGTGTGGAGTTGGCCTACGCGGTAACGGCCCACGGGCAGCAGGGCGCGACCTTCGAGCACGGCGTGATGGCCGTAGACCCATCTACCGACCGCGCCGGCCTCTATGTGCCACTGAGCCGCGGTCGACTCAGCAACGTGGCCCACGTTGTTGCCGCCAACGAGGAAGAAGCGATCCAGATCCTCGCGAGCGCGATCGCCACTCGTCACACCGATGACGGTTTGGATGAAGCGACTCAAGACGCTCGCGTCGACGCGGTCAAGGTCGACCGCGACGCAGCGATCGAGTACACGCGCTGGAGCGACGTTCTCTCACGCACCGCGCTCGACGAGGCGACGCTGCACACCATGTTGCGTTCGCCGGCCTTTAGTTCGGTGGTTGACGAGTTGCGTCAACTCGAGTCGGCCGGCGTCGACCTCGCCGGCGTCGTACCCGAGCTCATCGCACAACGCGAGTTCGACACCGCTCATGATCCGGCAATGGTCATGCACTGGCGCGTTGAACAGTGGGCGGCCGCCAACCTCGTGCCCGCGCTCGGCCCAGCACCCATCAGTGACGTCGACGCTGGCGCTCAACCGATCGAGGACTACAACGAACTGCAACTTTCACGCTACGAGGCCATCATTGGCGACGCGCTTGAACAACGAGAACCGTGGATCATGGCGCTCGGCCGCCCTCCGCGGGGTGAGGCCCGTGCACCTTGGTACGAGGCCGCGATTGAACTCACGGCATATCGCGATCGTTGGGGCGTCGATGACACCGAGCGACCCTTTGGTGCGACGTCGGGCGTTGGTAGTGAACAAGCCGAGGATCTTGATCTCACACTTGAATTGCTCGAGGATCTGAAACGCGAGACTGCTGCACTACAGGAGGAATCGGACGCGCGTAAGCGTGCGAACTTCGACCGGGCCGCGGGCCGCCCCTTAGGCCTTGACGGGCTCAGCGGCCCTGGTCGGGACGACGTACCTGAGCGCGACGATCACACACGCGGTGGGCCCGAACTCGGTCTCTAACGCGCCACCGCGGCTGTACGACCCTTACGCCCTATTTCCGTATTTGTACGGAAGCGCCCTACACTGGCGGGATGGTAACAAAGACCGAAGTGATCTGGCGCCACCTTCTGGCGGGCACGTCGACTGGCCGGCGACGCTACGGCTCCGCGACAGCGCTGGCGAAGGAACTCGGCATCCCCGTGTCAACCACTCACCAGGCGCTCGAGCGTCCCGTCGCGATCGGCGCGGTGACGATCGACGCGGTGGCTGGTTTGCGGATTCTCGACCCCGTACGTCTCCTAGCTCTGTACTGCGCGCAGCGTCACCTTGCACGCGACGTCGTGGCCCGCGTGCGAGTTACCGCTTCCGTCGAAGAGACTGAACGCCTCGTCTCAAAAGAACCGGGCGCCGTTCTCGGTGGTTTCGCCGCCCTCATCGCTCACACGACCGGCGTGAACCGCGTTGCCGACTACGACACCGTCTTGGTCTACGGGGACGCTTCGGTGGTGGAACACCTTCCTCTTAGCTCCGATGGCCAGTGCGAGCTCATCGTCGCGCAGCCCGATCGCTGGCTCACTCTCTACGGCCCGATCACGCCGGCGCCGACAGCGTACGCCGATCTGTTCAACCTTCCGGGATGGCAAGCGGCGCGTTTCATCCACGAGGTCAACGCCGATGACCTGGTGGATCGCGCCGAAGTGGCGTGTCAGCAATCGCTATGATAGGAGTTACTGACATTGGGTCATTTATGGCTTTTCATCAGGTACTTTACATAACTACGGTTACCGGCTTTTAGGTTTCGAGCGCGGGAGAGCCTTCTTTTCAGGAAATACCGAAATACCGAGGTAAGGAATTGCCTTCGAAGAGATCTCAGCGGGGCGTCTTGACTTCAACCGAGAGGACCTCGGCGTTCGTGCACGCCTCGAGCAGATCAGAGAACGCCCTGGCGTCGCCGGCGTTAAGTCGAGATGCGCGTAGAACTAGATTGAGGCGACAGAAGCAGTTGTCCTAGTTCGCGGGAGGGGCAATAGGTGAGGTTTCGCTATGTCATTGCGGCGTTGCTAATCGTTGGAATTGGATTCGGGGCTTTCTCCTGGGGGCGCGCCAGCGAGTCACGTAAGAATGCCAGTAGATCAGGTGCCTCCAGTTCGTTGACCACCACTAAAGGGCCGATTGGCGCGGCAAGTGGCGACATCGAATATGTCTGCACCAACAGCACTACCGGTAACGGTCCGGGGACTAGTTATTCGGCTGCGATCGCTGCTGTTACCGGTGGCGCCAACAAGTGGACCTGTCCGACGAGCGAATTCAGTCAGCTCAGTGAGGTGCAGGTTGGAGGATCGTTTTCCTGCTCCGCAAGGGTTTACGATCCGGACGCTGCTGGTGGAACTGGCGAGGCTTGGACGTATGGTCCGTATGCCGCGAAGGTCGGACACTTCACCGTGGGCGGTGTTGCCGGTTCTTATTATGGCGCTTACTGCCTCGCCCCCCTATCAAATACCTACCAAATTGAGGCTTCGGCCCCCGGCTCATCGACGACATACTTGATGACCACTTCGTAACGGATTTGGGATCGCCAGGAGGGCGTCAAAATAGATGAGGGGATTCGAGACGGTCTTGTATGTTGCGGCTTTCTTTAGTGAGTTGACCGCAGGTGGCCTTATTTCGTTCGACATTCGAGTAAATCGTCAGCTCCGATCAGAACTACTTAGCAAGTCGGCGCCCTTTTCTGACGCTCTCGACGGGAGTTCTGGAGTGCTGATGTGGGACACAAGAGACCTAATTAGAGCCAACGAGACCAAAGCGAGTCAGGAGAAAGCGAACAACCTCCACGATGCCATCTGTCGTCAACGATGGGCGTTTCGGTTGTTGGTGATCGGAACGGTGGCCGGGTTGGCTGGAAACATGTTGGTGCTCTGGGTGGGTTGAGCGAACGGCCGAAGGACTACAGCGTTACCTTCTCTTGGTAAACGCGGCCGTCAACTTCGATTGTGATCGTAATGTTGCCACCGAAGGCACCCACGTACCCCGCGAGCGTCGCGATCTCTACGCNNGGCGTTTTCTCGACCTTGCTGACTTGGGACTGCGTGCGGCCCCAGCGCGACGCGACGTCGCGTTGCTTCAGCCCGGTGCTCTGGCGCAGTTGCTTCAAAGAGGTGATGAGGTTGTGTTCAAATTGAATTCGCCGGCGAGCGGCGACTCGCGCCGATTCAAACTCCGGGCCGAAACCTGACGCTACAGGGTTGATTTCCAACTCACCCTCTGACCGCTCGAGCCACTCCTCGGGCGTGAAATCGGTGTCGAGCACTTCCCTCTTCGTTTTCGTCGTCGTCTTACTCATGGTTGACCTCCTCGGTCGTAGTACTTCGTCACAATCTGATCCGCGAGCGGCACGTAGTCGTCGTACCAATCGCGACCAGTTCTCTCTTTGTAGCCGTGCTTGTCGCCGGCGAGACAGACCAGCACCGCGGTGCCACCGTCGACGAAGCAAGTAAGAACTCGTATCGATCGACGCTCTTGGCCCGTGCCACGGTCGAGGCGAACCTCACTCATATCCGGGTAGTGCGCGCTAACCTGAACGCCATTCAAGACGTCTGGCAATACCGCTTGTCGTCCGAATTCGCAGAGATAGTCGAGTAATTCCCACACTGCTCCCCCGACGTCGGCCGGTTGCTTCTTGAGCCAATTCGTGAAGACTGGGAAATGCATTCTCGCGAGTGGCACGTGTCCAGTATATCACTCATAAAGACTTTTTTAGGAGTGATCCCATGCCCCTTAAGCGCTGATTCGTTCGTTTTGCCCGAACAAATCCCGTGCTAAGAGGCCTATCCCCGAACAAATCCCCGAATGAGAGACCGAGGGTGCCTAGCGCTGAAAGTGTTACGTTCCGTTTAATTCGGGTAGAACGTAACACTTTCGAACCGGCGGGGCCAGGCTCCTACTTCTTCTGCCTGTAGCCCACGGGGCACTTGGCGGCGAGCTCGGTCACTCGACGAGTGATCTTGCCCTTCACGCACACCACGGTGTTGGCCACGGCCTTCGTGCCAGTCGGGCAGGTCGGCTTTTCAGCCGTGATGTGGGCATCACCGCCATACGTCAGGTCAACGCACGTGAGCGTACGGAGCCTTGCCCGGGCCGCTGCAGCGGCCGCTAGGGCGGCCTTAGAGGTCCCTGCGGGCGTTAGCAGTGTCCAGTTGGCCGGGCATTGCCGGCTGAGCAATGCGAGCGTGTTGCTCTTAGATCCCTGGTAACAAGTCTCTGGCGAGGTCGGTAACACCCGTGGCTTTTGGTACGTGTAGGCGGCCGCGTTGTCGGTCCACTGTTGGTTCCAGTCGCCTTCAAATTTTTCGCCCGTCACTGAAGTGGCGGTGAAGGCTGTCGGGTTGGGTGGGTAGGGGTAGCCCGTTGCCAGAGCCTTGGCGCCGGCCGGCGAGGTGCCCACGTAGATCCAGGTGCCGTACAGATTGGAAGCGAGATACACGCCGCCGCGTACGAGGCGGGTACCCCAGGCTTTCGCCGTCGCGTCGACGGCCGCTTGGGTCGGCCCTAGGAAGTAGATGATGTCTGCCGGGTTGTTGAAGTTGGTGGTGCTGTCATACCCCACGTAGTCGCCGGCTGCTGCGGTGTACATGTTCGCCTCTTGGAACGCCTGGCCCAGCGCTACGGCGCCGGCGTACGACACCGGTGAACTGAAGAGCATTCCGTTTGGGCCAGGCGACACCCACTCGGGAACGGCAGTGTGCTCAACAAAAGTGGCCATCGCGTTCGCGTTGGCCTGCGACACTGCCGACGTGTAGGTGATGCCGGCCGAGCTCGTGGCCGTGTACGCCGGCGACGGGGCTGGGTTGAGATCCGCGGCCGCCTTAGCCTGCACGTCAGTTTGGCTCACCGTACTGGTGAACACTGCTCCGCTGTTTGAAGTGGCAAGCCAGAAAGTGCCCGCGGCGGCTTCGCCCTTGAGGTCGATGATCTGCTGCTCCGCTGACGACAGGATGGGGCACTTCGGTGTTGTCGGCCCATTGTTGGGACACGTACCGTAGACAACGAAGCCGCTCCACGAGGCCGTGTAGGTGTTCTTCTTATTCCACGCCACCGCAGCAGCCGTCGCCACGGCCTGGGACTGCGTGGAGACGTACGTGTGGCCATCGTTGTCCCAGGCGTAGTAGTAGGTGGGCGTCGTGGTCGTGGTGCTGTCAGCACCAGCGGGTACCACGACGAGAAGACCAGCAAGCAGCAGCGCGCTAATAGTGATGCACTTCACGACTTGGTTGTGAACTTTCATCTTGTTTCCCTTTCTAGCTTCCAATTACGATTCCGACCGTTCCATAGCCGACGGCGACGTATTGGCCAATGCCGGTACTCGCGATCGCGAGCAACCGTCCTCCTCCGACTGCCGGCGAAGTGACGGTGAGTTGGTCCGTCCAGCCCGGCACGCCGGCGAGGACTTGAAGCCCACCCGCCTGGCCCTCGCTGAGTCCGTTGTAGCCAATGGTCGAGCACAGGGCGACTGAGGAGCAAGTGACGCCGGCGAGTTGACTCAGCGGTGCAGCACCGATATAGACCGGCGCTGCCGTCGTCCAGGTCCACGTGCCGTTCGCGAGAGTGCCCACGCTCTCGATTCCTTCCAGAGCGTTGTCATAGCCGACAGCGATGCAAAGACCCGTGGTCGGACACGCCACGCCGTCGAGTATCGCTTGGCCGGTGCCATCGCCATTGATGGCTTTCTCACTCGTCCAGGTCCAGGTGCCGTTCACCTTTGTGCCAATGGCAAACGCACCGCTACCCGGATCGTCGCCGTCACCAACCGCCACGCACTCGGTGGTCGAGGGGCAACTCAGCGCTAGGAGTCTGCCAATGCCATTGAGCACTCCGGTGATCGCTCTCTCCTGTGCAAAGACCCACGCGCCGTTTTGCAACGTCGCCGAGGTCGCTACACCGTGGTATGCGTGGTCGTCACCAACCGCCACGCACTCGGTGGTCGAGGGGCAGTTGATTGCAAACAGCACTCCCCCGCCCTTCGCGTCAGGCGCGAGATCAGCCTCAGGTGTCCAGGTCCAGGTGCCGTTCGACAACGTGCCAATTGTTTCAACACCCAGTCCCGTCGAGCCACCAGCGCTACCGCCAGTGGCGATGCAAGTCGTTGTTGTTGGGCAGGCGATCGCCGCGAGCAAGCCCACCCCGGTCGAATCCGAAGGGATTGTCGCCTCCGTCGTCCAACTCCACGCGGTGCCGCTCTCCGTGCCTACGGTCCAGATGCTGTGGAAGTTCGCGTTGTAACCCACGGCAACGCACATGGTCGACGTCGGGCAGTCCACGGCGTCGAGGGTGCCGCCGCCGGCAACCGCGCCCGTTGATACTGCACCGCCACTCTGTGTTCCTCCACCCGACGGGATAGTCGTGGTGGTTGAGCCTCCGCCCCCACCCGACGGCAGGGTTGTGGTAGTTGTTGACGTCGGCTGGCCATCGATCAGGCAGCCCTCGGCCGCGACGTTCACCGCGTTGTTCGCCGCGAGTGTCGCGTCGGCAGTGGCGACGATGATCGCTTCAGTGACCGCGGCGGCTGCTGCCTCAAGGTTGGCTTGCAGCTGAGCGGCCGCGATGGCGTTCGCGTTGTTGGGGGAGTACACCGTCGCCGACCCTGTCGCGGCGGGGTCCGTCGACGTAAAACTGTTCGTCACTGACGTCATTGTGCCGTTGGCATTACACACCGGGTAGGTCACGGTATCGCTACCGTTGCCGGAGCGCTGCAGTGTTGCCGTCACCGGGACCTCGCCCGCGACAGGTTGGGATGAGTACGTGGCGGGCGAGATCGCCTGACACGTCGGGTCAGCGGCGAGAGCCGCGTTCTCCGCGTCGGTGGCCGCCACCGCCAAAGCGCCGTTGTACGCGGCCGTGCCGGCAGCCGCTGGGCCGCCACCAGGTTCGGTCGCCTGCGCGGTGGCGGAATAGACAAGGCCGGTGCACGGGTCGACGTACGACCCGGTGACCTCATTCGAGGTCGCGACGGTCTGGCCGTCACAGAGGGTCGTAGCAGCGGCCGTGGCCAGTGCGATTGCGTCGTTCTGGGAAATGCTCGAGTAGTAGATGTACGGGCAGGCGAAACCCTGATTGGCGTAATAGGCACTTTGATACGCCGCGGCCGCGGCGCTGAAGGGAGGAGTGGTGCCCACGACGACGCACACTCCCGTGCTCGGGGGGATGGAGTTTGTCATCTGATTAATGGCCACGCTCTCCTGCGCGGCGATTCCCGAGTACGTCACCCCACACACCACCTCTGACACGGTCCACAGCTCCGCATACGACAGCACGCAGTTGGTGCCCGAGGCGATCGCGTTGGGTGCGCAACCCACTGGCCCGGCAACTTGCGACGCTGGGTAGCTATACGGTTCGATCACACAGCTTGAGTACGTCGCGTCATAGACGCCGCCTGAGTTGCACGAGTAGGTAAACGTCGTGCTGCTTGACGGCGTGTAGAACGACGGTGCCGGTTGACATGTGGTCCCACTCAGCGATCCCCCTGTCGGGCACGAGTAAGTGATGGTGGTCGGCACATTGTCGACCGCGTTCGTGTAGGCGATGCACTGGCTGCCGTTCCACACGTCGGACCCTGTCGCGTTACAGGTCGTCTTATTCGTAATGCTTGTGACCACTCGCGAACATTGAAACGTGTTCGAGTTGAAGTTCGACCAGCCGCTTGGGCAACCCCATGTGTAGTTCTGGGTTGGGGTGGCCGCGTACGGCGCGTTCGTCACCGTGCAGATTGAGTTGGTGCCCGACCCCGACAGCGACCCTCCACTTGGGCAGTAGTACGACGTGTTCGAGTTGATCGTCGTCGGTTCGTCCGTTGCCGGCACGTCGCAGTTGCCACTCGCGTCGAGTGTGCCACCATTCGGACAACCCGGGATCGTCGTTGGCGTCCCCGGTGTCGAGCTCGAGCACGTCGTTCCGCTCAAAGTTCCGCCGTAAGGGCATCCCTGCGTGGCGGCCGCGCCGGCGGGCAACGTGGTGGAGGCGCCAGCTAGATGTGACGTTGCCACCACAAGCGAACTGACCACGAGACAAAGCGCCACCGCGACACTCCCCCACGACCGTCTGCGTGTTACGAGGATCACTCGATGGCCTCTTCTCTACTTACACAACGGTCGCGAGTTGTCGACCTTGGGTCAATGCACTTGAGGCCGTGATACCAACACCGTGTGACGCCTGGGCGTTCGCGATCAGCAATCGCAGGTTTTCGTTCTCGCGACCGCGCTCCGCGAGACGCGCGTCGAGGGCGTCGTTGGTCTCCGTAAGACGCTGCAACTCGCCAATCGTCTCAGCGAGTTCCTGCTCGAGCGCAAACCAGCGATCAATGCTGGCGCACCTTGCCCGTGCTTTTAATTCCTGCTGCTCTCCGTTCATTACGACTCCCCCACTCTGTGATCCAACCGGACACGGAATACCCGAGTTCGTGCGAACCACCTCGTAGGCTGTATCATACTACTTATGAGGTTGCTTCTCCTAAGTTCTACGTCGGGTCTTCTCTTCCAGCAGTCCCTTGGCCTACGCTTGGTTAATGCCTCGACCAAAGCGCGTATCGCGCACGCCAGAAGAGTGGCGGGTTGAGGCCGTGAAAGATCCCATTGTGAGGCGACTCCTTGAGGGGGGGAACTCATTACGTCGCGCGACCGTCAAACGCGACAACGCCAAGGCAGCAGAAAACCGCGCGGTCGTCAAACGGAAGGCCCTCACCGGCGAGTGGGTAGAGATCGCGACGAGTACTCGAAAAGAGGTATTGAGAGCTGCAGATCGTGGTTACTCCACACTTGATATCGCCGAAATCCTGGGCATCAATGAAGCGTGGGTCACTCGTGTCCGGGCCGAGAGAGAAAGCGCCTACGTGGCTCTCCCCCCATCTGGTCCGAAATTGACGCGCCGGCCAGACGACCAGTCGCATGTGTCTGACAAGCCTCGAAAGACGAAGGGCCGCTAGCGAACTATGGCCACTACGCATAAGCCAGTTTCAGAAAGAGCGCTCGCGTACTGTGGAACCAGGTGAAAGGAACCTATTGAGTTAAATAAAAAACTCGCCTCGTGGCCTGCCAGCCGTATCGAGACGAGTTATTAAAAAACGAGACTATGCAAACTCTAGCGTGGCAGGACCTCTCCTGCAAGCTTCCGGCTACGACCGGCCACACCCCAACGGATTACTGGGCTGTCTCCGCGCGCCCAGACGCGCCACCAGCGAAGAGCAGCAACTAATGGCACGGCGGACCCGCACCCCGTCAACACGGCCCGCGGGTTCGCCGGCTCCACAGTTAGGCCGGCGCTGGTGGCGCAACCCCAACGGCTACCGGTACGTCAAATACGAGGACCGCGACGCAGCGCCAATGCCCGCGGGGCCGCTGTTCAAAGACGGCACGTCGCGGCGTAAGTTCCTCGAGAGACTCAGTCGCGCCGGCGTGTCCACCGGTGCTCGAGCGTGGGGACAACACCTCGCCACCCGATCGGGCAACAACGGTCACTACTGCTTCGGCAACCAAGAACGCTTCGCTACTGAAATGGGCCGATCAGTCGATTCGATCCAGCGCTACACCGCCGAGCTCGAGGCGGCCGG
>PLBM01000080.1 GCA_003134515.1 Acidimicrobiaceae bacterium
ACTTTGACGCCGTAGTGGTTCACCAGGGCGTCGCCGAGCGCGTCCACTTCCTGCATCACCCGAGCGAAACTCCACTCCTCATCTTCGTAAACCAAAAAGGTGGACTCAACGCCCCGGGCGAGATCGAAGAACTGACGCAGGTTCGCCGGAGAGTTCTTGAAGACTCGATTCGTCACGCCGTCGTGTTCGACCTCGATGACTTCAAAGGGCTTTCCCGGCGCTGAGATCTCCGCTATTGCCTCTTCGACACTACGCACCCGGTACCCCCACGAGTCGTAATCCTAGACAGTTTGCTCCACGACACCACGCTCGAAACGCCGTGACGCTGCGAGTCACGCCACGTCGTCGCTTCGACGAACGACGTCCAGCAACCTACACTTCGAGGTAACGACCACTGAAAGGATCGTCATGTTGGCTTCGAACTATCCCCTGCTCGACGTGTTCATTACCACGCTCTACGTCGTCCTTTTCGTGGTGTGGATCATTCTGGTCATTCACGTGTTCTCCGACGTCTTTCGCAGTCACGACCTGAGCGGTCCGGTGAAGACCTTGTGGGTGTTGTTCATCGTGGTTCTGCCGCTCGTGGGCACGCTCGTGTATGTCCTGGCACGAGGCGGCTCAATGCACGAGCGTTCCACCTTGGCGCTGCAGGCCCAGCAAAAGGCCTTCGAGGACTACATCCGAAAGGTCGCCAACACCAAGGAATAGTGCCGAGGCCCTAGCGCGTGGGGGTCAGCGAGGACTTGATCAGCGAGGCCTTGTGGGCCATGCGCTCCACCGACTCGGCGATCTTCGCCTTCACGTTCACCAAGTCCAGGCGGGCCGATTCGGCCTCCTTGTTTAGTCCCTTCAGGTGTTCGACGTCCCAGATGCCCAGCACGGGGTTAAGGACGTCACCCAAGTACTGTCCGAGACCGTAGATGCCCTCTTTGGCGATGCGCACGGCGTGTCGAGTGAAACTCGGAATGCCGGTGCCGGGCATCGCGAAGGTACTCACCTGTTTCGACACGGCGATCATCATCGCCGACGGATCAATGGCAAAGGCCGCCAACGTCAGGTCACGATAGAAGAGGTAGTGCTTCGTCTCGTCGCCGGCAATGAGCCCCAAGACGTTGCGACCGATCTTGTCGTCCTTAGGCAATTTCGCCCCGGTGTTGCGATGCGCGATCTGGGTGGCCCGTTCCTGGAACGACACGTACGCGATGAGATCCGCGAAGGTCGCGGGGTGAGGGACTTCACCCTTGGCCATCTGCACGCGACGGCCCTCTTCGAGCAAGGTCGGATTGATGCAGCGACTGATGTGCACCCAGTCGCGCATCACCATCGAGTGGCGGTTCTCCTCCATCGTCCACTGACACGACCAGTCGTGGATGGGGTGGCCCACCGGCGCGTGCGCCAGTATTGAACTGGTGTAGTACGGCAGATTGTCCTCCGTCAAAAGATTGACGTAGATCGAACTCCTCACGCCCTCACCGAGGGGGTAGTCCTCGGGCGACCAGGGCCGTTCGTTGAAGCTCTCACCCTCGCCCCAGTTGATTTGCTCGTGGGGAAACCAGAGGCGTGGCGCTTCCAGGTGGCGGTTATAGAGACGTTCCACGTCGGGCGCTAACTCTGTAAGAAGGTCGACACGGCTCTTGGCCACTCGGGTGCTCAAGTTCTAGTACCTCTTTCGTTCGCGCAGTGCGCTAACGAGGTCATCCTAACCTTCGATTTCGAGGGCGCGGAGGACTCTTGTGATTGGGCGCACAAAAGGGGCTCAGGTAACCTGTTGGACTTGTGAAACTCGTCGACACCCTCGTTCCAGTGGACTTTCGTTCCTCCGTCCGCGGCCCGTTGCGCCGTCTCTACCTCTGCACCTTCATTGGCTGCGTGGGCAACGGTCTCACGCTCTCACTCTTCGTTATCTACCTGCACAACGTGCGCGGCTTCTCGACGACCTTTGCGACCTTGATGCTCGCGCTCTCCGCGGTCGTGGCTCTCGCGAGTGCGCCGCTCTGGGGTACCTTGACCGATCGCCTCGGGCCGATTCCGGTAATTCTCTTTGTCTACTGCGCCGACGCCATCGCGCTGGTCTTCTGGGCAGTTGCTCACACGCGAGAGCAGGCAACGATCACGGCGCTTTTGATCGCCGTTTTTGGGGGCGCGGGCTGGGGACCGGCCAGCACCTTGCTGAGCCGCCTGGTCTCGCCCGAACACCGTCAGCGCGCCTTTGGCGTCAATTTCTTGCTCGTCAATCTCGGCATTGGCTTTGGGGCACTCATCTCGGCGAGTGTCGTCGACCTCCAACGTCCCGACACCTTTGTCGCGTTGTACATCTTCAACGCTGGCGTCACGATACTCGCGGCGCTCTACTACCTCACCTTGCGCCAAAGCGGCGGCCCGATAAAGGAACTGCGTGACGATCCCGTGAAGAACGCCGAAGGTTGGCGTGAAGTGATGGGCGATAGCCGACTCGTTCGCTACGTCATCGCGGCGGTCTTTCTCATGATCGGTGGGTACGGTTCGCTCGACGCGGGACTCAGCCTCTTCGTCGTGAACAACCTCAAGATCTCCGTGCACGCCATCGGTATCATTTTCTTCTTCAACACCTCGACCATCGTGCTCGTCCAGCTCTGGGTCTTGAATCGAATTTCCGGCAAGAGTCGAACGCGCGTCATGGGCGTCGTGGCCGTCTTCTGGTTCATCTTCTGGTTGATTCTCGAAACGACTTTGGCGTTGCCGGCGGCCGCGTCGATCGCCATGCTCTGCCTGGCGATGGTGGTCTTTGCCGTCGGCGAAACGATGCTCCAGCCCGTCGGTTCAGCGCTTGTCAATGACATCGCGCCCGAGCACCTGCGCGGGCGCTACAACGCCGCCGCCGGCCTCTCCTGGGGCGTCTCGGGCACGCTCGCGCCCGCCATCACCGCGCTCTACTTCAGCGTGCACCTCAGCGATTGGTGGCCCATCGGTACGGGCGTGACCGCATTAGTGGGCGGGGCCATGATGATGAACCTGCGTCGTCACATCAGCGCCAGCGCCGACGGGCGCGTCGAGCCCGCGATCTAGTTCGAGTCCGTTCTAAGTTTTCTTGGTGGAGTTCTTTCGCGTCGATCCCAGAGACGACGACCAGTTCATGGCGTGGTTCAACGTCCTTAATCGCGCGGAGATCCTGCGCGACCAAGGACGGAGCGAAGGTTGGCAGCCCTCGGAGTGGCGCGCGCGAGCCCTCGACGACACGGCGCCGCTGTACCACCAACTCTTTGGCTTTGGCGACGACCGGCTACGTCCCGTCGCGGTAGGAGCGCTCGAGGTCTCGCGCGACGACAATCTGAACTGGATCCGCGGCGACCTCTTCGTCGATCCCGTCGAACGCCGCCACGGCTACGGCTCGACGTTGCTCAGCCGCCTTGAGCAGACGGCTCGTCAACTCGATCGTTCGTCACTGTTGTTCTGGGTCGTCGAAGACGTCCACGAACGCGGCGAAGGTGCCAATCGGGCCTTTGCGCCACGACACGGCTACGACATCGTCGACGAGAGCATCGAGCGCGTACTTATCTGGCCTCGCCCAGAAGGCGAACTCGAGCGTCTCTGGGACCAGTGGCAGCCTTTCGCCGCGGACTACGAGATTCTCTCGTGGCGCGGGCCCACGCCCGACGAGCTGGTGCAGGGCCGAGCGCACCTTTCGGCCATCATGCCCGTGGAAGTGCCCGAGGTGGGCTTGGACCTCGAGGAGGAGCGCTGGGACAAACAGCGAGTTCGCCAGCACGAGCGTCGCGTCGACGAGATGGGCCGCGATCTCCTCGTCGCCGTCGGGAGACATCGAGCGAGCGCCGAGTTGGTGGGCTTTAGCGAGCTAAGCATCTCTCGAGCCCGTCCCGAGACTGCCTATCAATGGGACACGCTCGTCACCCGCGCGCACCGCGGACATCGACTCGGCGGACTACTGAAGATCGCTAATATGCGCCAGCTGGCCAGCGCCAATTACACCACGCACAAGATCCTCACCTTCAATTCATGGCGAAACGAACCGATGATCGCGGTAAACGAGGCGCTGGGCACCCACGTGGCGGGCCGCATCGTGAACTGGCGAAAGTTGCTTTAGTAGTTCGCTCCGCGTCGACGAAGGGTCAACTCGATCTATGAACAACCACTGGTGGCGCCACAGGTCGAACAGACGTAGCACGATCCCGCTCGCTGCATCGCGTTGCCACACTGATAACACATGGGCGCGTCGCGCTGCTCGGCGCGACTACGCACCACCGGTGCTGGCGCGATCGCTACGGGCCGCTCGTTAATCTCCATCAACGACGGTTGGACCGGCAAGTTCAACGTCGGCGTCGCCTGCTCCACCACTTCGGGCAAGGTGGGCTGGATACGCTCGCTCGTCGAGAGCACGCCGAGCTCCTCGCGCTCCGTTTGGTCTAAGTATTCGAGCGCGAGGCGGCGAAAGATGTAGTCCACGAGCGACGTCGCGATGCGAAGATCCGCGTCGTCGGTGATACCCGAGGGCTCGAACTTCATGTTCACGTACTTGCGCACGTACGTCGCTAACGGCACCCCATGTTGCAGTCCCAGACTGATCGAGATGGAGAAGGCGTCCATGATGCCCGCCAACGTCGAGCCCTGCTTGGAGACCTTAATGAACACCTCACCGGGTCGGCCGTCCTCGTACTCGCCAACGGTGGCGTAGCCCTCACAGTCCGCCACACGAAAGGCGAAGGTGGTCGAGACACGCCGGCGCGGCAAGCGCTCGCGCACCGCACCCACGACGACGTGCGCTCCTTCGTCGCGGGCGTGTTCGAGCGCCGCTTCGAGCCGAGCAATCTGCGCGTAGAGCTCGACGATTTCGCCGGCGTCCATTTCTGTGGCAAGAAGCGGGGCACTCTGGCCCTCGCCGTCCTTCTTCGCGGTCGAGAGGGGCTGGCCGACCTTGCAGTTGTCGCGGTAAATGGCCACGGCCTTCACGCCGAGTCGCCACGCGTCCATGTGCAGTTTCTCCACGTCCTCGATCGTGACGTCTTCGGGCATGTTCACCGTCTTGGAGATGGCGCCCGAAATAAAAGGCTGCACGGCGCCCATCATCTTGACGTGGCCCAGGTAGTGAATAGTGTTGTCACCCATCGAGCACGCAAAGATCGGCAGGTGTTCGGCCCTGAGCGCCGGCGCGCCCACGATGGTCTTGTGCTCGTCGATGTAGGCAATGATCGCTGTCGCCTCGTCTTCGGAGTAGCCGAGCACGCCCAGCGCGCGCGGCACCGTTTGGTTGACGATGGACATGTTGCCGCCCCCGACGAGCTTCTTGAACTTCACGAGTCCTAAATCGGGCTCAATGCCGGTGGTGTCGCAGTCCATCAAGAGACCGATCGTGCCGGTGGGCGCGAGCACGGTGGCCTGGGCGTTACGCACACCGTGACGGCCGGCCAACTCGACGGCCTCTTCCCAGGCGTGCTGGGCGGCCTGGAGAATCTCGACGGGCGCTTTCGTCTCGTCGATCTGGTACGACGCGTCGCGGTGCATTTGCAGCACGTTGATCATCGGCTCGGCGTTCTCCGCGAAACCCTCGTGCGGGCCCATGCGTCCGGCCGTGCGCGCGCTGGTCGCGTAGGCGTGACCGGTCATGAGCGCCGTGATCGCCGCGGCCCAGGCGCGCCCCTCGTCAGAGTCGTAGGCCAGTCCCGACGCCATCAACAGTGCGCCCAAATTGGCGTAGCCGAGGCCCAACTGGCGGAACTTCCGCGAGTTCTCGGCGATCTTCTCGGTCGGGTAGTCGGCCGCACCCACGATGATCTCCTGAGCGCTAAAGACCACCTCGACAGCGTGCTTGAACGCTTCTACGTCAAAACGACCGTCGTTACCCAGGAACTTCATCAGGTTGATGCTCGCCAGGTTGCACGCCGAGTTGTCGATGTGCATGTACTCCGAGCAGGGGTTCGATCCGTTGATGCGGTCGGTGTTGGACGACGTGTGCCACTTGTTGATGGTGGTGTCGAACTGCAGACCGGGGTCCGCGCACTCCCAGGCGGCGCGAGCCACTTGGCGCCACAGGTCGCGGGCCTTTAGGGTGCGCACCGTGGCGTTGCCGTGGCGTGCGGTCAAGTTCCAGTCGCCGTCGCCCAGTACGGCCTCCATGAACTCATCCGAGACGCGTACCGAGTTGTTGGCGTTCTGGTACTGAATCGAGTTGATGTCCTTACCGTCTAAGTCCATGTCAAAGCCCGCGTCGCTCAGGACGCGCGCCTTCTTTTCCTCCTGCGCCTTGCACCAGATGAACTCTTCGATGTCGGGGTGGTTGGCGTCGAGAATTACCATCTTGGCGGCGCGGCGCGTCTTGCCGCCGGACTTAATCGTGCCGGCCGAGGCGTCGGCCCCGCGCATGAACGAGACCGGACCACTGGCGGTGCCCCCGCCCTCGAGCGCCTCGGCGCTGGAACGAATCCTCGAAAGGTTCACGCCCGCACCCGAACCGCCCTTGAAGATGATGCCCTCTTCGGTGTACCAGTTGAGGATCGAACGCATCGAGTCCTCGACGCTGAGAATGAAACAGGCGCTCCCCTGCTGGGGCACACCCTTCACGCCAATGTTGAACCAGACCGGTGAGTTAAAGGCGGCGCGCTGGGTCACGAGCAGGTATTTCAGTTCGGCGCGAAACGTCTCGGTCTCTTCGTCGTCGACGAAGTAATCGCGTTCGACGCCCCACGTGGTGATGGTGTCGACGATGCGGTCGACCACCTGCTTTAGCGAGGTCTCGCGCTCGGGCGTGCCAAGGGTGCCCCGGAAGTATTTCTGGGCGAGAATGTTCGTCGCGTTGAACGACCAACTCGCGGGCACTTCGACGTCGAGTTGCTCGAAGGCGACGGATCCGTCACGGAAGTTCGAGATACGCGCGTCGCGGCGGTCCCACACCACTTCGTCGTAGGGATGGCGATCGTCAGTAGTGAAAAAACGTCGTATTCCAATACCGAGCCGGTGTGGTGCGATGGCCATTTCTCTCTCTTTTCTCTTCCTGTTTCCGACACTCAGAACACGCTTCAAGCGACGGGGAGTCGAGAAATCAAGGTTAGTGACCTTGTCCCCCTAGCCACAACATGTAGTGGCTCAGCCGCTACTCGTCGCAAGATGCTGTGTTATTACAGCACTGTAATTACAGGAAGTCAACTACTTCCTTGAAGACTTTTCCAGAAATCTCTCATCTCCAGTCTAGGACCCAAATTTCTCTGGCATTTCCCTCACTAGCGTGACCGGATGGATCTGATCCTGGCCCTCGACGCGGGTACCTCGGGGGTGCGCGCCGTCGCCTTTGACCCCCA
The DNA here is from genome assembly GCA_003134515.1 of Acidimicrobiaceae bacterium. Classification (GTDB taxonomy): domain Bacteria; phylum Actinomycetota; class Acidimicrobiia; order Acidimicrobiales; family RAAP-2; genus RAAP-2. The sequence continues at coordinate 7,287 of PLBM01000080.1, forward strand.
GCTGCGGGTGGTCGACGAGGCCTACCGCGAGCTCACCCAGTACTTCCCCTCCCCCGGGGAGGTCGAACACGACCCCCTCGAAATCGCCAACCTGGCGGTGTCGGCGCTAGGCGAGGTCGCCCAACGCCAGCGCGACGCCCACCACCACGTCGTCGCCCTCGGCGTGACGAACCAGCGTGAGACAACGGTCGGCTTTGACCGCGAAAATGGGAATCTCTTCCAGCGCGCCATCGTCTGGCAGGACCGGCGCACGACGGATCTCTGTCACAAACTCGCCGCGCAGGGTCACGACACGCTGGTACGCGAAACGACCGGTCTGGTGCTCGACTCTTACTTTTCAGCGACGAAGATGAAATGGATGCTCGAGCGCGGTCTCGCCGACGACGCGCGCGCCGCGAGTTTCGCCACTATCGACACGTGGCTCGTCTGGTACCTCACCGGCGGCGTCGAGGAGGGCGTCTTTCTCACCGAGCCCTCGAACGCGTCGCGCACGATGGTGATGGACCTCGCGACGTTGGACTGGTCCCCATCGATGATGAGTCTCTTTGGTCTTTCGCCCGAGATGCTCGCCGCAATACAACCTTCGGCGAGCACCTTTGGCGTCGTGAGCGGCGCGATCGTACCCGAGCTCGCCGGTGTGCCCATCACCGGGGTCCTCGGGGACCAACAGTCGGCCCTCTTCGGCCAAGCATGCTTTGAGCCCGGACACGTGAAGTCGACGTACGGCACGGGCGCCTTTCTTCTCGCCAACGCGGGCCACACCATCCCGCACGTCGTCGAGGGACTGATCACGACCGTCGCGTGGGAGTTGGGCACGTTCGGTCCAACCACCTTCGCTTTAGAGGGATCGGCCTTCGTCGCTGGCGCCGCGGTGCAGTGGTTGCGTGATCTGGGCTTGATCGAAGCTTCGAGCGAACTCGAGGCGTTGGCTCGTTCGGTGAGTGACTCGGCGGGCACCCAGTTCGTGCCGGCCTTTACCGGCCTCGGCTCACCGTTTTGGAATCCCGACGCGCGCGGGGCGATCATCGGGTTGAGTCGAGGCGTCGGCAAGGGCCAGATCGCGAGAGCGTTGATCGAGGCGTTGGCGTATCAAGTGCGCGCGATGACCGACGCGTTCGTTGACGGGGGCGTCGTGCTTAAGGAGTTGCGCGCCGACGGGGGCGCGGCGGCGATGGACCTACTGTTGCAACTTCAGGCGACGAACTCACGCGTTGACGTCCTGCGCTGTGCCACGCTCGAAGCCACGGCGCGCGGGGCGGCCAGTATCGCGGGACTCGTGAGCGGCCAGTGGCACTCCCTCGACGATCTGGCCGAGCGCTGGGAGTACGAGCGGCGCTTTCGCCCCGAGGATCCACTCTTGGTGGACGTCGGGTACCGGGCGTGGCGCGCCGCGCTCCTTCGCGCGTAAAGAGTAGTTTCGACGAAGAGAATCGGGGGCATATGGAGAACTACGAATCGCGAATATTGCGGGGCGGGCTGTCCTTTGGCGAGGGACCGCGCTGGCGAGACGGACGGCTCTGGTACTCGGACTTCTACCGCTTCGCGATCTACTCCACCGACGCGCAGGGCAGCGAAGAGCGCCTCGAGCACGAAGTGCCGGGCCAGCCCTCGGGGCTGGGCTGGCTGCCCGACGGAGACCTGCTCGTTGTCTCGATGACCGATCACCGGGTGCTACGAGTGCACCAGGGTGTCGCGTCACTCTTTTGTGATATTTCGGAGTACTGCGGCTTTTGGGCCAACGACATGGTGGTGTCCGCCTCGGGCGTCAGTTACGTCGGCAACTTCGGTTTCGACCTCGACGTCATGCTGCGTGACGAAGGCGCCGAAGCAATGATGGCGTCGCCGCCGCCCACCACCAACCTCGTAGTGATAAACCCTGAGGGCGCGGTCATTCAGGTCGTACCCGACATGGCCTTTCCCAACGGTTCGGTGATCACCCCGAACGGCAAGACGTTGATCATCGGCGAGACGATGACCTTTCGACTGAGCGCCTTTGACATCAACCCCGACGGCACTTTGGACAATCGCCGTATCTGGGCGCAGTTGGACTTCGTCGCCACCGACGGGATGTGCCTCGACGTCGAGGGCCAGATCTGGCTCGCCAACGCGCTCACCAATAAGTGCCTGCGCGTGAAAGAAGGTGGAGAAATCACCGGCGTCGTCGAGACCTCCCAGACGGCGTACGCGTGCATGCTTGGTGGCGCCGATCGTAAAACGCTCTACGTATTGAGCTCGCCGACGAGTGATCGGTTCAAGATCGCCACGTCCACCGCTGGCAAGATAGAAGCTATTGAAGTCGCGGTCGCCGGCGCGGGACTGCCCTAGACGCTAAGACAGCTTCGTCAACGCCCGGCGCAGGTTGCGGATCGCTTGATTCGTGCGCAACTCGTTTTCTATCAGCGCGAAGCGTACGTGGGTGTCGCCGCCTTCACCGAAGCCGACGCCGGGACTCGTCGCGACGTCGGCCTCTTCAATCAAGAACGTCGAGAACTCCAACGAAGACAGCGCTCGATACGGTTCGGGAATCGGAGCCCAGACGAACATCGAACCTCTGGGCGCCACGACGTCCCAGCCCACACGGTGCAGGCCCTCGATCAACGTGTCACGACGGGACTGATAGATCGCTCGAAGTTGATTGGGGTAGTCCACCGCTTCGTTCATCGCCACGATCGCCGCGATCTGCACCGGCTGGAAGGTGCCGTAGTCGAGGTAGCTCTTGAGCTTGGTCAGCGCCGCCACGATCTCGGCGTTACCGACCAGAAAACCGACGCGCCAACCGGCCATCGAGAACGACTTGGTGAGGGTGTAGAGCTCGACGCAGCACTCCTTAGCCCGGGGTACTTGAAGAATCGACGGCGGATGGTAGCCGTCGTAGCCGAGGTCGGCGTAGGCGAAGTCGTGACAGATGACCACGTCATGCTCGAGGGCGAAGCCCACGAGGCGCTCCATGAACGCGAGGTCCACGCAGGCGCTGGTGGGATTGTGCGGGAACGAGACCACGATGACGCGCGGCTTGACCGAGGCGGTGCGCCACGCCTCGAGCAGCCCTTCGAAGAAGTCGTCGCCGGGGTCGTTGGTACTCGCGCCGGGGTCAAGCATGGGCACGGTGATCACCTGCGCGCCGGCAAAGCCCGGACCGGCCAAGTGGATGGGGTAGCTCGGCGAGGGCACGATCGCCGAGTCGCCCGGTCCGAGCAGGACCCACATCAAGTGCGTCAGACCCTCCTTGGCCCCAATCGTGGTGACAACTTCGCTGTCGGGATCGAGCTCGACGTCAAAGAGCATCTTGTAGCGGTTGGCAATCGCCAGGCGCAAGTTGGGGATACCGCGACTGGCGCTGTAGCGGTGATTTTTGGGATTGTGCGCCGCTTCGGCCAATTTCTCGACCGCGACACTGGGACTCGGCAGGTCCGGATTGCCAAAGCCAAAATCGATCACGTCACGGCCGTTCGCGCGCGCGACCGCCTTTAAACCATTGATCGTGGCGAAGACGTAGGGTGGCAGACCTGTGACGCGTCGGAACTCCATCTATAAACGGTAGTCCTTAGTGCGCGTCGCGCCACGCCCGCAACTGATCGAGCTTGAGCGGCGCTGCCGCGACGGCCCACGTCGCGCCGGCACTTTCTAACTCGTCGAGAGTCGCGGCGACGTGGTCACCGAGCGGACCGGCCCAACTCACCGGACCGGAAAGCGACTCGACGCGCACCGCCGCGGGCGCGACGCCCCAGAGATTAATCACGGCGCCGTGATCTCGGGCTAATTGATTGGTCGAGGCCGAACCCGCGCCACACCACACACTCATCAGTGGTGTGAGGGCGTCAACCGCGTCGCTCAGTAGTTGGCGGCGCTCGTCCGCAGAAAGGTGGCCGAGGCCGTAGGCCACCTGTTCGGCTTCGGAGAGTTTGTCCCCAGTGCCGAGGGCGGCAATGACGCGCCCCGGTGCCAAGGTCGCCAACGAAGTGAACTGTTCGACCAGTTTTGACGTGCCGACGAGTCCGACGCGCGCGACGAGCGGTCCGATATACAGCGAGGGGCAGCGCGACGCGACGGCGGCCAGCACGGGAAACGGCGCGAGCGCGGGACGGCGTGGCGAACCCATTGGCCACAGGTGATCGAAGGAGAAGACGCCGTCGAGTCCGGCTCGCTCGGCTTCTCGCGCCGCGGCGAAGGCCGCCTCGGCGTCGTCGCGAAAGGTCGGCAGCAGGACGCCGAGCTTCACGCGCCCTCAAAGGCGACGAGCGTCGCGCCCATCGCGCCCGAGCGTGGTCCGAACATCGACGTCGTCACCGTGATGGTGGGACGAGCGTCGTAACCCTCGACCAGTTCCGCCAAGTACTCTCGAGCGGCCGGTAACACGAACTCCGACGCGCTCGAAAGTCCGCCGCCAATAACGAAGTGCCCGCAGTCGAGGATCGCCGCCAAGTTCGCGAGTCCGAGCGCCAGCCACCATCCAACCTCACGCAACAACGTGACCGCTTCGTCAAGTCCCTCCGCCGCGGCCGCGGTGACGTCTTCGGCGCGCACCCGTTTCGGATCGCCCGCACATTGCTCAACCAGCGTGGCCAATCGTCCCTCGAGGGCGGCCTCGCGCGTTAGGCGGTGCAGTCCCCCTCCCGAGGCGTAGCGCTCCCAACAGCCCCGGCCCCCGCAGGGACACGGCGCGCCGTTCGCCACCACGACCATGTGGCCAATCTCGCCGGCGAAGCCACTGCGGCCCCTCACCAACTGTCCGTCCGCGATGACGCCCCCGCCGATGCCGGTACCCAGAGTCACCATGACGAAGTCTCCGATACCCCGTCCGGCGCCCCACTCGTGTTCGGCCAGCGCCGCGCAGTTCGCGTCGTTCTCACAAAAGACGCTCGGGTTAGCGAGAGCCGAACCTAACTGCGCGCCTAAGTCCGCGCCCGAGGCCGTTTGCAGATTCGGCGCAAAGGCGAGATGCCCGTCACGGCGCATCATGCCGGGTAGCCCCAGCCCCACCGGGACCATCGCGGGATCGAGACTTTGGCGCTCACAGAGTTCGTTGACCTGTTCTACGAGTACCTTGGTCGTCGCCTCGCCCGCACCGAAACCTTCGTCGTGAGGGGTCTGGGACACCATCTCGCCTAGGACTCTTCCGTCGCGCGCCACCATCAGAGCGAGCGCCTTCGTCCCTCCGACGTCAATGCCGATCGCCACGCCGCTCACGGGTGACGTTCGGCCTGGGCTTTGAGCTCGCGCAGCGCTTGGCTTTGAATGCGAAAAGCCGCTCGCGACTTTACGAAGGAGGGAATCGGCACCAGCAGCTCGACCTCGAGGTCGTAGGTCAGTCGCGTGCCGCCCGGCGCGGGCTCGAATCGGTACTCACCATTAAGCGCCGAGGTGAGATCGCCGCGGGTCTGGTACCAACTGAGCACCTCGGGCGCACGAGAGTAGTCGTAGTGAAGCGCGTAGGTGGTCGATCGACCAAAGGCCGCGGCGCGAAACTCCACGTCGAGCGGACGCCCGAGTGTGTCGCGTTCGAGCACCTCGATCTTTTTGAGATCACTCACCCAGTCCACATAGTGCTCAAAGTCGGTCACGACTCGATAGACCGCCTCGGGTGGTGCGCTGACCACTATCGACTCCGTCGCACGCTGGGTCACCACACCTCCTTCGTCTCCACCTTAGGGCAGCGTGCCCGCGGGGCTGAAGTGATCAAAGGGAGCGAGTCGTGTAGAAAGTTCTTGCGCGAGTACGTCCCACGAAAAATTCGACTGCGCCAATTCGCGTGCCCGCTGCGCGTACGCCCGGCGTCGACCGTCGTCGCGCACGAGCTCAACGATCGCCTTGGCGAGGTCGCGCTCGCTCCTCGAGTTCGCCACCACCACGCCGGTCACGCCGTCGAGCACCGCCTCGTCGCTGCCGCCCGAGCGGCCGGCGACCTGGGCAAGCGCGCAGGCGGCCGCCTCGACGAAGACGATGCCAAAACCCTCTTGTTCCAAGCCAAACCAACGACTCCGACAGTCCATGACCATGAGATCACTCGCCGCGATCCAACGGGGCAGCAGTTCGTCATCGACCCGACCTAGGAACGTGACTGGTGCGCGCAGTTTCTCAGCCAGTCGCTCGAGTCGGGCCCTATCGCGACCCGCGCCGCCGATGACGACGCGCACGTGGCCGAGTTGCTCGGCCAAGCGTGCGCTCGCACGAATCAAGGTATCCATGCCCTTACGCGGTACGAGGCGCGAGTAGGACGCGATGAGAAACTCGTCCTCACCAAAGCCCAGGTCGGCTCGCACCTGGTTGCGCTCGCCGCCCGAAATCGGCGTGAATCTCGAAGTGTCGACGCCCGGCGGAATCTGAACAATTGGACATACGTACTCGGCCGCGATTCGACGAGCCTCCGCCTCGGAGTAGCCGCCGGCACAGATCGCCACTTGGGCGTGTTGCAACACGTATCGCAACGACGTCGCCACCAGAGGAATCCGACCGGGAATGGCCACCTCCGCGCCGTGCAACACCACGCCGTAGGGGCGAGAGAGGCGCGGTCCCAAGAGTCCGAGCGGCCACGCGGGATCGAGCAGAACCAAGTCGGGTTGGTGGCGATCGATCGCCGCTTCGATGTCACGATAGGCCCGCCACGTGGGAAGAAAGAGTGTCGCGTTCGCCACGCGCTCAACCACGACGTGACTCGAAGCGTCAAAACTCGCGGCGTCGGGGTGCGACGAAGCGGTCAGCACACTCGCACGGCCGTCTTCGAGCCGTCGCCACAGTTCGTGTAGGTAGACCTGAATACCGCCCGTCTTTGGAGGGAAGTCGTTGGTCACCAAGAGGTGGCGGGCCATGGGACCACGCTAGCCACCCGACCCGCGTGGCTTACGAACTAGTTCGCGCTGGGATGGTACTTCAACGTGGGCAAGAGTCCTTCCGCGGTGAAGAGTTCAATGACTTTCGCTTCACTCGCGCTCAACACCAACTCTTCTGGGGTCTCACCCAAGATGAACGTGACCAGACAGTCCGAGCAGTCCGGCGTGCCGCGCCGCACGCACTCGTGACAGCTAATCGAAAGTTCAATTTCCTTGCTCATGGTGCTCCCTCTTTTCGATTGGAACACTCTCACAAGCCGGTGTGACATCTCAGGGGTTGAGAAAACGTGCAATCTCACTGGCGACCTGCGCGGGACTAAAGAGCGTCCCTTCGCTGACGATGAGCGACTTCGAGGGATCTATCAGTACGTAGAAGGGGGCGGAGCGAACACCGAGTTCGTTCATGAGCTCAGGGGCGACCAGAATTGGCTGGACCGCGCCGCTCCATTCGGCGTCGCCCGACGTGGAGCTCACGACGACAACCTCGACCCCCTCAAGCTCTCGCAGATCGCCGAAGACAAAGTCGTGACAACCGTCGCAGTGGGGTTTTACCGCGACGACCAAGGTCAGGCGCTTCACCAGCAGGAAACGGTCGTTACCCGCCAACGAACGGCCCTTCAACACCGACGGTGCCGGCCGCGCCCGAAAGGCGTCGAAGGATCGCGCGCGAATACTACTCACTCGAACTCAGGGAGAACCTCAACACCTCGACCGTGCCCACACCATCGACACGTGACGGATTCGACACTGTGCGCAACCACTTCGGGCTCTTCAACACTCAACTCGCCGCCCACGCTGTAGTGGTGAAACGAGCGTACCGACGTCGTCTCCACGACGTCGAAACGCGTCAGATTGCCACACGCGTTACAGCGATACCGGTTGGTCACGAACTCACCGTACCGGGTTTAGTGAACGCTCATTCGTAACGGCGACGTTGCCATTCGTCGGGTTGGATCTGCAGATCAAAAGGATCGCGCTCTTCGTAGGTGAAGACCGTATCCAAAGGCAGCGACGAACTCTGGGCGCCGGCGCGCTCGGCGTCGATCAATCGACAGAGCGCCCCCGGATGGCGTACTTGGCCCACGACCATTGGTCCGAGCGCCGTCTCTAAGAACACGAAGCCCCGTCGAGTCAGTCGCTCGCCCAGGCGCTGCACCACTCGGGTCGCCAAGACATCACGAAGTTCAACCGACGTGCGTTGGTGTCGCAACACCCCGCCTTCGATGATGACGCGATCGTTGGTCACGTGCACCTTGTGCGAGCGCCAACGCCACATTCGAGTCAGGGTCACGAGCACGACGGGCACGACGAGGATGAGCGTTAACCACCCCTCGAAGCGATGCACCAGGTAGTAGTGAGATGAGCCGACCACGATGAGGGCAATCGTCGTCGCGGTGACGAGCGAGGGGCGTAGCACCCCGCGCGACACCGGGGTCACCGAAATTACCTGGACCTCGCCTTCGCGCAGCGGATGACGTCGACTCATACCTTCTAGCGTAAGGAGTTTTCGATGCAAATTGGCGGAGGGAGTATCGCGTCGGGCGTCCTCTATCCTTCGATGATGCCCGTCGCGCCGTCTCGATCCTGGCTGGCCGCGTATTTCGCGGTGGGGATCATCTGGGGCTGTTCATTCCTTTTCATCAAACTGTCCTTGGGCTTTCTCACCCCCTTTGGCGTCGCCTTCATGCGCTGTGCGCTGGGCGCTGTCACGTTGCTCATCGTTGCTGCCCTGCGTCGAGTGGCGTTGCCCAAAGTACTGATCGTGTGGTGCCACCTGTGGGTCGTGGCGATGTGTCTGAACATCGTGCCCGGGATTCTGTTCGCACTCGCCGAAACGCGTACGACGTCGATCGTCGCGGGCATCATCAACGCCCTCACGCCCTTAACGTCACTCTTTTTCATCCTCGTAGTCTTTCGTGACGACCCCGTACAGCGTCATCAGTTGTTCGGATTGGGCGTGGGGCTCGTCGGCGTCCTCGTCGTACTGGGCGTCTGGCAAGGTTTCGGATCAAATCCCTGGTGGGCGGTGTTGGCGTTGCTCGGTTCGGTGACACTCTACGGCTTCTCTTTTCCCTACTCCAAGCACTTCCTAATCCCGAGGGGTCTCGCGCCGGTCTCTCTCGCGAGCGCGCAACTTTTACTCGCCACGCTCACCTTGGTGCCGGCGTATTTAATCGATGGATTGAATGGCCATGGACTCACCCTGCGCGCCGTTGGATCCGTGGTCGCGCTCGGCGTCTTTGGCAGTGGCTTCGCCTTCATGTGGAACTTTCGCGTCATCGCCGCGGCCGGCAGTTCCATTGCGAGTACCGTCACGTATTTGACGCCGGTGGTCGCGGTGATCGTCGGGGTGATCTTTCTGCACGAACCGCTCGCGTGGTTCGAACCGGTGGGCGGCCTCATTGTCCTGCTCGGCGCGGCCATTGGCCAGGGCCGATTCCAGCGACGCACCTAGGCGTTAATCAACTGGTTCGCCGCCATGACGAAGTAGGCGCGTAACTCTTCGAACTGCTCGTCGCTCAGTTGCTCACGCACGCTCTCCAGCGCCGCCGTCATGGCCGTGAGC
>PLBM01000077.1 GCA_003134515.1 Acidimicrobiaceae bacterium
GGCCACTCGTCGAAGGAGACCGGAGCGGCGCCTTTGGATTTCTTGACCTTTGACACCACGCCGGCCACCATCGAGCCCACGACAAAGAAGAGAGTCATTTTGAAGAGTTTCTTGAGCAGGGTCACGAAAGTTCAGGTTAGTCCGCGCTCTCTCTGGACATTTCAGGACTTCGAGGTACAATGGACACGTGACTATTGGCCAGAGCGAACTGCTGCTGTAAGGGGCGAGCCGCCGCTCGCCCTGGCCCCCGCGTTGGCGGGGGTTTTTTGTTTCTCTTTTTACGTCGAGGAAAGGTTGGATATGAAGGTCAGCCCACAACAGCCCAGCCCCATGGCCTACGCCAAGTACCGAGCGACGGTGCCCGTGGAGCTGCCCGATCGCACCTGGCCTGACCGGCGCCTGATTAAGGCGCCGCGCTGGTGCAGCGTGGACCTGCGTGACGGCAACCAGGCGCTCATCGACCCGATGGACTTAGAGCGAAAGAACGTGATGTTCACCCAACTGGTGGCGATGGGCTTTAAGGAGATCGAGGTGGGCTTTCCCTCGGCCTCCCAGCCCGACTTTGACTTCGTGCGCCAGATCATCGGCGAGGACCTCATTCCAGAGGACGTCACCATCCAGGTCCTCACTCAGTGCCGCGAGGACCTTATTCGTCGCACCTACGAGTCGTTGCACGGCGCCAGGCGCGCCATCGTGCACTTCTATAACTCGACTTCGACCCTGCAGCGCCGGGTGGTCTTCGCGCTGGATCAAGCCGGCATAAAGAAGATCGCCACCGACGCCGCGGCGTTCTGTCGCTCGCTAGAAGCCACGTCGCCTGAGACTGCGTTTCTCTACGAATACTCGCCCGAGAGCTTCACCGGTACCGAGCTCGAGTACGCCCTTGAGGTCTGTAACGAGGTGATCGGCGTCATCGATCCCACGCCTGAGCGTCCGCTCATCTTGAATCTGCCCGCCACCGTGGAGATGTACACCCCGAATCTCTACGCCGACGCCATCGAGTGGTTCTTGCGCCACGTCGATCGACGCGACGCGGTCGTGCTCTCCCTGCACCCCCACAACGATCGCGGCACCGCCGTGGCGGCGGCCGAACTCGGCGTCCTCGCCGGCGCCGATCGGGTTGAAGGGACGCTCTTTGGCAATGGCGAGCGCACCGGCAACGTCGACGTGGTGAATCTGGCCCTCAATCTCTTCTCTCAGGGGGTCGACCCCGAACTGGACATTCGCGACATCGACAAAGCCCGTCACGTCGCCGAGTTTGCCAACCGTCTGCCGATTCACGTGCGCCACCCCTACGTCGGCGAGCTGGTCTACACCGCGTTCTCGGGCTCGCACCAAGACGCCATCAAAAAGGGCATGACCGCCATTGGTGACGAGTACGACGTGTGGGAGGTGCCCTACCTGCCGATCGATCCCAAGCACACCGGGCGCACCTACGAGGCGATCATCCGGGTCAACTCCCAATCCGGTAAGGGGGGAGTGGCGTACCTGCTCAGTGCCGAGCACGGTCTTGACCTGCCGCGAGCGATGCAAGTCGAGTTCTCCAAGCAGGTCCAAGACGTCACCGAAGCTAAGGGCACCGAGATCTCCCCCGCGGAGATCTGGGACGTGTTCACCACGACCTATCAGCCCGAGAATCCCACGATTCAACTGCTGTCGAGCGAGGTGTCCGCGGATCAGCACCTGACGAGAATATTCGCGCAACTCGTCGTCAACGGCCAGCACGTCACGGTCAAGGGCGAGGGCAACGGACCGATTGACGCGCTGATGAACGGACTCGCTGGTGAGATGGACGTCACGTTCAAGGTGCGCGACTACCACGAGCACGCCCTGACGGCCGGATCCGAAGCGTCGGCCGTCGCGTACGTCGAGGCCGAGGGCGATGACGGCACGACGTGGTGGGGCGTTGGTATGAGTTCGTCGATACTTGACGCGTCGCTCGAAGCCGTCATTTCCGCCGCGAATCGACGTCGCTGACGACGAGCATCGTTAAACTGAATTGATGAGTTACCACCAACTAGCCGTCATGTTCGGCTGGACGGCGGTGCTGTTCACGGTGGGGGGCACGTTCGCCCAGTTTCGCCGGGCCACTCGGCTCTCGATTGAGGGGGTGTCCCTCGCCACCTGGACCCTCTTTGTGTTCATGAGCATCTTTTGGATGACCTACGGCGTCGATCGTCACTCGGCCGTCATCATCTTGGCTAGCGTCCTCACCCTGCCCTTTCAAGTGGCGATCGTGCTTCGACTGAGGTTCTGGCGTCGCTGGCAAGTGGTGACGCGGTCCTTGGCGTTCTCGTTGGTCTTCTGTGCGCTGCCGGTCTTAATCTGGGGCTGGCCGGGCGGAGTGTACGGCACCGGCGTCGCCATGGTCGTCAATCGAGCGCCCCAGCTCATCGAGTTGATTCGCTACCCCGACGCCACGGGCGTGTCGGTCGCCATGTGGTTCATGGGCGTTGCGGGGGCGCTCTGTTGGGTGATCTACTACCAGAACACTCGACTGTGGGCGGCATTGGCGTCCACGGCCTGCGCCGGACTCGCGAGTCTGTCCATTGCGCTCTTGGCCATCTGGCGTCACCGCCAGGCCCGAACTCTGCTCCCAGCGAAAGAGTCGGTGCTCGCTCAGGCGTAGCGCGCGTGGCCCTCGCTGTCAAAGACGTCGTCGAGACTGGGCGTGGTGTGCGTCGCTTCGTAACTGGCGATGGCGTCAACCCGCCGCAGACTGAGTCCGATGACGTCCCAGCCCTCGAGGAGTCGTTCTCTGGTCATGGAGTCGAGAGTGAACGTGCGCTGCCAGCCGACTTCGGGCACTTCCACCGAGAGCCGCTCGACGTCGACGACAATGAGTCGTGACGGATCGCTCTTGACCAATTGATTCAGCTCTTCCACGTCATTGCCGTTGAGTTGCACCGTCACGAGGCCCTGTTGGGAGGAGTTGTTGCGAAAGATGTCGCCAAACGACGGCGCGATGACGGCCACAAAGCCGTAGTCCATCAGCGCCCACACGGCGTGTTCGCGTGACGAGCCGGTGCCAAAGCGCGCTCCGGCGAGCAGTATTGTCGCGCCGGCGTACTGGGGTTGATTCAACACGAAGGTCGTGTCGTCTCGCCACTCGCTAAAGAGGCCACGGCCAAACCCGCTGCGCTCGACACGCTTGAGCCACTCCGAAGGAATGATCTGGTCGGTGTCGACGTCCGCACGTTCTAGTGGAACGGCGCGACCTTCGAGCACGTGCACGGGCTTCACGCGCTTATCTCGTCGGGAGAGGCGAAACGTCCCATGATGGCCGTCGCCGCGGCCACTACCGGCGAGACCAGGTGCGTGCGGCCGCCTCGGCCTTGACGGCCCTCGAAGTTGCGGTTCGAGGTTGAGGCACAGCGCTGACCGGGCAAGAGTTGATCGGGGTTCATACCCAGACACATCGAGCAGCCCGGTTCACGCCATTCGAAGCCTGCGCCGAGGAATACTTGATCAAGACCTTCGAGCTCGGCCTGTTGCTTCACACGATGCGAGCCCGGTACGACGAGGGCCCGAACACCGGGGCGTACGTGGTGGCCCCGAGCGACCTTCGCGGCGGCGCGAAGATCCTCAATACGCGAGTTCGTACACGAGCCAATAAAGACGACGTCCACGTGAATTGAGCGAAGCGGCGTACCCGCGCTGAGACCCATGTAGTCGAGGGCTCTTTCGATTGAGCCCCTCTCGTCGGCGTCCGTGGCGTCTTCGGGAGAGGGAACGACGCCGTCGAGTGCGACGACTTGGGCGGGATTCGTGCCCCAGGTGACAAAGGGCACCAGATCCGGGCCGTGCAGGGTGATCTCCGCGTCAAAGAGCGCGTCTTTGTCGGAGACGAACGCGCGCCAACTTTTCGCGGCGTCTTCGAACTCATCACCTTCGGCCACGCCGGGGCGGCCCCGCAGGTACTCAATCGTGGTGTCGTCGACGGCCACGAGGCCCGCGCGCGCGCCGGCTTCGATGCTCATATTGCACAAAGTCATGCGCCCTTCCATGGAGAGCGCTCGAATGGCTTGACCGCGGTACTCAATGACGTAGCCCGCTCCGCCCCCCGTGCCGAGCTGGCCCACGATCGCGAGCACGATGTCCTTGGCGCTGACGTCGGGTGGCGTCGTACCCTCGACGCTCACCGACATCGTTTTCGCCTTTTGCTGGGGCAACGTCTGCGTCGCGAGGACGTGCTCGACCTCGCTGGTCCCAATGCCAAAGGCCAACGCGCCAAAGGCTCCGTGGGTGGAGGTGTGGGAATCGCCACAGACGATTGTCATCCCGGGCTGGGTCACGCCGAGCTCAGGCCCGATGACGTGCACAATGCCTTGATTTTCATGACCGCGAGGAAAGACGGTGATGCCAAACTCCTTGCAGTTCTCGTCGAGGGCGTCGAGTTGTCGGCGAGAGATTGGATCGGCGATTGGTGTCGAGATGGGATCGGTGGGCACGTTGTGGTCGGCCGTCGCCAGCGTGAGATCGGGACGGCGCACTCCGCGCGCGTTCTGGCGCAGTCCGTCGAAGGCCTGGGGGCTCGTTACTTCATGAATAAGGTGCAGGTCAATGTAAAGCAGCGTCGGTTCACCCTCGGGTGACGCCACGATGTGGTTCTCCCAGATTTTTTCGTAGAGGGTCGTACCCGCCACTATTTAACGCTGTCCGACAATTTTGACTCTAAGCACGCCTGAGGGCGCTTGGTACTCGACACTCTCACCCACGCGATGCCCCAAGAGTGCCTCGCCCAGGGGCGACGTGGGTGACGCCACGAGCACGCCGTCGGGCCTCTCTTCGATCGAACCGATGAAGAACTCTTGAAAATCGCTCTCCGGGTCACCTTCGTAGACCACTCGCACGATGGAGGCGTGTTGGACCTTGCCGGCGTGCTCGTCGCGCTGGACGATTTCGTGGTTGCGAATCACTTGGTCAATCTGGCGGATTCGTGACTCCATCTTGCCCTGTTCGTCCTTCGCGGCGTGGTAGTCACCGTTTTCCGAGAGGTCGCCGAGTAGCCGAGCCGACTCGATAACCCGAGCGATTTGGGTGCGGCCCTCGGTCGTGAGCTGTTGATATTCGGTCTCGAGCTTTTCCAGCGTCTCTTTTGTAATGCGGTGAATTTCGTCGGCCATGCCGCAACCCCAACTCCTAGAGAGTCTCAATTCTACAGATTGGTCCATCGAATCCTTCTTGAGTTTGCTCATTGCACCCGCGGGCGAGCAAAATAGAGAAAAGAGGGAGAGCCGGCGAATGAGCATCCAACGCAGTCATCGCGTGGCCGTGCTCAGCGGCGACGGCATTGGACCAGAGGTCACCAGTGCCGCGCTTGAAGTGGTTGCGGCCACCGGGGTTCAACTTGACACGACGTCCTTTGATGTGGGAGCCGCGCGTTATCTGCGCGACGGTTTCGTCTTCGACAACGCGACGCTCGAAGAGCTTCGGGGCTTTGACGCGATTCTGCTCGGCGCGATCGGTCCGGCCATCGGCGACGCGCGGGTCCCCGCGGGCGTGCTGGAGCGCGGACTCTTGTTGAAGATGCGTTTTGGCCTCGATCTCTACGTCAACTACCGGCCGTTTCGTGGCGTCGAGGGGTCAATCGCCGAAGGGTGCGAGTTCGCCATCGTTCGTGAGAATACCGAAGGTCCCTACGCCGGCGAAGGTGGCGTGTTGCGCTACGGCTCGGCGCAGGAGGTCGCGACGCAAGGGTCGGTCAACACTCGCTTTGGTGTCGAACGGTGCGTGCGCTACGCCTTTGAGCGTGCGCGCCAGTTGACGCGACCGCGCTTGACCCTCGTGCACAAGACCAACGTGCTGACCTT
>PLBM01000097.1 GCA_003134515.1 Acidimicrobiaceae bacterium
TCACCGTGTTGGTACTGCTCAGGGCTCGTTCGTCAGTTCAACATCGGTGCCGTCGTCATTGGCGAATCCGAGAACTTTCACGGTGGTCACGAGTGGCTGCAAGAGCTCGGCGTCGAAATTGTCCTGCTGGACGATCCCGCGTGCACGAAGCTGCTTCGACTCTTTATCGACCAACACCCCGAGCTCTGGCACGAGGACATCGGTCTTTGAGTCTCATCGCGCGGGCGGCCCGAAGAGCCGGTCCCCCGCATCGCCCAGTCCCGGCGTGATGTAACCGACGTCGTTCAATTCCGCGTCCAGGGCGGCGGCGACGATGGTGATCTCGGGATGGCGTGAGAAGACGAAATCCACGCCCGGCCGGGCGGCGATGAGACAGAGCACGGTTATTGCGCCCGCGCCCCTCGAGCGCAGCATCTCCAACACGCAGTCCAGCGACCCGCCGGTCGCCAGCATGGGATCACAGATCACCACGTGAACCCCTGCGAGCGACTCGGGGAGACCATCGAGATACACGTCGGGCTGAAGCGTGACCTCGTTGCGGCGCAGGCCCACCAGACACACGCGGTGATGCGGCAGTACCTCTTGCACCGCGGGGCTCATGCCGAGCCCCGCTCGCAGAATCGGAACAATGAGGTACTCCGTGTCGATTCGCAGTGCCGGTGCGGACTTCATGACCGGCGTGTCAACGGTGGTCATCGTGACGGGCGTGTCGCGAAAAGCTTCGTAGGCGACAAAACGTGAGATCTCGCCGGCCAGACGTAAAAAATCAGCGTTGGATGTTTTTACGTCGCGAAGTTGACGGACCTTGTCGGCCACAACCGGGTGATGAACCACGAGCAGCGAATCCACGAGGTCACACTACGCCGTTGCACTTCGATCCGTCAGATTTCACTTTTAGCCACACCCCAGCCCAGTGTTACACGACAGTCGGTAGAATTGCTTGATGTCTTCTTCACTCTCCGACCGCAGCGCGCGTGTTCGAGAGGGTGAAGCGAATCCCCTAGGCGGCGTGACCTCGAAGTACCCAGGTCCTCGCGCCCAGATCTCGAGGAACCGCAATCTCTCCTGGTGGCGACGTATCTTGCCGGTGATCGAGTCCCATCGCGCCACCTTTTTTATCGCGATCGGCCTCTCGTTCGTCAGCCTGGTCTTTCAGGTTCTCGTGCCCAACATGCTGGCGAACGACATCGACCACACGCTCGTCAAGCACGTCTCCTCGCTGCACAACGACGTCGTGGCAATAGTGATCGTGGGACTCTTGGCCGGCGTGACGGGCATTATCTCGCGCCAGTACGTCTACGACACGGCCTACAACGTCGAAGCCGACCTGCGCTCGTTGATCTACGAGCACTTGACCTGGCTGTCGTTCAGCTTTTACGACCGCGTACAGTCCGGTCAACTCATTAGCCGCGCCAACAGCGACATCCGCAGCGTGCAGATGTACGCCACGTTCGCGCCGCTCATCGTCGTCCAGTGTTCAATCGGCGTCATCGCTTTTGGCTTCATGCTCTACATCAACTGGATCTTGGCGCTCATCGCGATGATCGTGATGCCCATCTTGTACTTCGTGGGCATCAAGATGCGCCGGGTGATGTTCCCAATCTCGTGGATCACCCAAGCCCGTCTCGCTGACGTGGCGACGATCGTCGACGAGAACGTGAACGGCGTGCGGGTCGTCAAATCCTTCGCGCAAGAAGAAGCGGAGGTGAACCGACTCGCCGACGACGCCGAGCGCGTGGCCTGGGCGTACATCAAGGATGCCAATATCCGAGCGGTGTGGTCGCCGTGGGTGCAGAACTTGCCCCAGCTCGGTCTCGCTCTCGTCCTACTCTTCGGGGGCTGGATGGTCTTGCAGGGCAGACTCCTCTACGGCGAGATCTTGGCCTTTAACGCCTACCTCTTGATGCTCCAAGCGCCCTTCATGATGCTCGGCCAACTGGTCATGATGGGCCAGCGCGCTAAGGCCAGCGCCGAGCGGATCTTCGAGATTTTAGATGAGCGGCCCGAGGTCGTCGATCGTCCCGGCGCCTACGACCTCGAGCACGTGACAGGTGCGATCGACTTCAACCACGTGACGTTCACCTACGCCAACGGCGCGGAGATCTTGACCGACTTCGACGCCCACGTCGCGCCCGGCGAGACGGTGGCCCTGGTGGGGCGCACCGGTTCCGGTAAGTCGACGGTGGCCCGGCTGATGACGCGCTTTTACGACGTGTCCGACGGCGCCATCACCATCGACTCGCACGATCTACGTGACGTGACCTTGCACTCCCTGCGAGAAAACGTGGGCGTCGTGCTCGACGAGGCCTTCCTCTTTTCGGTCTCCATTCGTGAGAACATCGCCTACGGCCGGCCGGACGCCCCGATCGAAGAAGTGATCACCGCGGCCCGCGCGGCGAACGCCCACGAGTTCATCGTGCGTCTGCCTGAGGGCTACGACACGGTGGTGGGCGAACGGGGCTACACGTTGTCGGGCGGCCAACGCCAACGCATCGCCATCGCACGTACGCTGCTACTGAACCCGCCGATCCTGATCCTCGACGACGCGACGAGCGCCATTGACGTGCACGTCGAGTCGGGAATCTACGAAGCGCTCCGAGGACTGCTCACCCAGCGCACGACGATCGTCATCGCGCACCGCATCTCCACGATCGCCCTGGCGAGCCGAGTGTTGTTACTCGAAGAGGGACGCGTGGTCGCCAGTGGCACCCACGACGAACTGCTCGCCAATGTGCCGCTCTACTCACAGATCCTCGCCCAGGCCACGCCCGGGGAGCCGAGCTAGTGGGCTGGGGCGGCGGCTGGAGCGGCGGCGGCGGCATGTTCAGCGGCAGCGCCCAAGCCGCGAGCGGTCGGGCCGGCCTGCCCTTTGGGGGCATTCCCTCAGAGCTAATGGACGAAGCCACGAAACTCTTGGCGAGCGAGCCCGAACACCCCAAGTCGCACATTCACTTCACCCAACGTCCGAACGAAAAGGAACGCCAGCGCCTCACGCTGCCCAAACTCTTGAAGGTCTATCCCAAGTGGCTCTTCGCGGGATCGGCACTCGTCATCGTGATCAGCCTGACCCTACAGGCCGGACCCTTACTGACTGAGTTCGCGATCAAGAACGGCATGGAGCGCGGCCACCGCTCACTCACCGTCATCGTCGTGTGCGCAGTGCTCTACCTGGTGCTCGCCCTCGCGAGCGTCTACTTTCAACGTCTGCAAGTCGAGGTGACGGGCAAGCTCTCCTCACGGATCATGCACGACCTGCGGATACGGGTATTTACCCACTTCCAACGCCTCAGCATGGACTTTTTCACCGACGAAAAAGCGGGCGTGCTCATGAGCCGCATGACCAGTGACATCGAGAACCTGCAACTGCTGATCCAAGACGGCGTCAGTCAGTTCGCCTTGCAGGGGCTGACGATGGTGGTCATCACGGCGATTCTCTTCGTGACCAACGTGGCCCTGGCGACCTGGACGGTCCTACTCATAGTGCCGCTGCTCTTCGTCTTTTCCATCTGGTTCCACCAAGCGTCCGAGCGAGGGTACCTCTTGAGTCGCGACCGAATCGCCCTGGTGCTCGCCGATCTCTCGGAGTCGCTCTACGGCATCCGCGTGGTGACCGCGAACAATCGCCAAAAGCGCAATATCCGCAATCATCGCCACGTCGTGGGGGCCTACCGCGACGCCAACCTCTACACCGGACGAGTCAACGCCATTTACGGACCCTCGACCGTCATGATCGGCATCTTGGGCCAAGCGATGCTGCTCGGAATCGGCGGGCACATGGTGCTAACTCATCAACTCAACGTCGCCTACCTCATCGCCTTCTTCTTGTACCTAAACCGGTTCTTCGCCCCCATTCAGCTCCTGGTTCAGCAGTACAACAGCCTGCAACAGGGTCGCTCTTCGATCATCCGGCTTCGCGAGTTGCTCCAGATCGAACCCACGGTCGACGAGTTAGACGACGCCCACACCCTGCCCACGCTCGAGGGCCGCATCACGTTCGAACACGTGAACTTCGGCTACCACCCCGAGACGCTGGTCTTGCAGGACATCAATTTGGAGATTGCCCCAGGCGAGTCGGTGGCGTTCGTTGGACCGACCGGCGCCGGTAAGTCCACGATGGCCAAACTCGCCAATCGTTTCTACGACCCCACGTCGGGCCGGGTCCTGCTCGACGGGATCGATATTCGCACCGTGACGTTGCGCTCGCTGCGTTCGCAGTTGGGGGTCGTGCCCCAAGAGGCGTTCCTCTTCGCGGGATCGATTCGCACCAACTTGAGCTTCGGGCGCACCGACATTAGCGATCAAGAGATTGAAGACGCCATTGACGTCGTCGGACTGCGCGAACTGATCGAGCGACTGCCCGAGGGCGTCGACACGCCGGTGCACGAACGGGGCCAGACGCTCTCGGCCGGCGAGCGTCAACAGCTGGCCCTCGCGCGCGCCTTCCTCGCGCGACCCCGGGTGCTGATCCTCGACGAGGCGACCTCGTCGCTCGACCTGCGCAGTGAAACCGTCATCGAACGTGCGCTCGATCGCTTGCTCGAGGGCCGCTCGGCCATTCTCATTGCCCATCGACTGACGACGGCCCAGAGGGCCGACCGGATCGTGGTCATCGACGAGGGTCGCGTGGTGGAGATGGGTACGCCCCAAGAGCTCCTGGCGTCGGGTGGCGCGTACTCGATCATGTACGGCGCCTGGCTCGCGTCCGGCGGACGTGACGCGACGCGCGCCGGCGCTTAGGTCAACGCCTTTACCGCCTCGATGAGCGAGGCGGCACTCTGTCCCGCCTGCGGCAAGGGGTGCACCTGCAGGTGCGTCACGCCCGCGGCTCGAAAGGCGGCGACACGCTCTTTCACATACCCCTCGGGCCCACAGAGCGTCGTGAGTTCGAGAAACTCGTGGGGCACCGCGGCCTCGGCCTCTTTTTTCTTGCCCGCGAGGTAAAGATCTTGAATGATCGCCGCCTCTTTTTCAAAGCCGTAGCGCACGGCCAACTCGTTGTAAAAGTTCTTGCCCCGCGCGCCCATGCCCCCGACGTACAACGCCACCATCGGACGCTGGAGCTCTCGCAGCGCGACGACGTCCTCGCCCTCACCAATCGCCAAGAGTCCCCCCGCGGTGATCATCATCTCGGCCAGGTTGGCGTCGCGTTTCGCTTTGCCCGCGGCCAGGGACTTGCCCCAGACTTCGTTCGCGCGCTCGGGAATGAAGAGGATCGGAATCCACCCGTCGGCGATTTCGGCCGTGAGCTCGACGTTCTTCTCGCCGAGCGAGGCAATCCAAATCGGGATCTGCGCGCGCAGGGGGTGCGCGATGATCTTGAGGGGCTTTCCGAGACCGGTCCCCTGATCGGGCGGTAGAGGCAGGGTGAAGTTCTTGCCTTCGTGCACGAGGGGGGCTTCGCGCTTCCACACGTCACGACAGATTTCCACGATTTCTCGGGTGCGCCCAAGGGGATTGGTGTAAGCCACGCCGTGAAAGCCTTCGATGACCTGGGGACCCGACGCGCCCAAACCGAGATGGAAACGGCCATCGGAGAGCGCGTCGATTCCCGCGGCGGTCATGGCGATCAGCGTGGGCGTACGGGTGTAGATCGGAAGAATGGCCGCGCCGATTTCCACGCTCTCGGTGAGCGCCGCCAGGTAGCCCATGAGTGAGGGGCTGTCAAAACCGTAAGCCTCGGCGACCCAGACGAGGTCGAGACCGGCCTTTTCCATCTCCGCGACGTCGCGCGCGGCTCGCTTAAACCCGCCGGCGTAGCCCATCCCTGTTGAGATCTTCATGGTCGACCTTTCACTTCTCGTGAGTGTCACAGTATCGGAACGGTTATCCACAGCGAAAGTTCACTCGCCGGTGCCTAGGGTTGGGCCCACTCACCTAACCTGGATGTGGAAGCAACGGCGCTTTCATGAATCCCAAAGGCTGGTGACTAGTGGTCACGCGTCTTCACGAAACAAACTCCGACGGCTTCAATCCCTGGCTCCATATCGTCTCGCTGATCGAACAGGCCGGCCATCTGCTGGGCCTCAACGAAGGACTCATCAAGCGAATCGTGACGCCCGAGCGGATCCTCGAAGTCGCGGTACCGGTTCGCATGGACTCCGGGGACATCGACATGTTTACCGGCTGGCGAATTCAGCACAACTCGTCGCGCGGCCCCGGCAAGGGCGGTATCCGCTTTCACCCGAGCGTCAATGTGGACGAAATCGCGGCGCTCAGTGCGGACATGTCCATCAAGTGCGCCGTGGTGAACATCCCCTACGGCGGGGCCAAGGGCGGCGTGAGGGTCGATCCGGCGTTGCTGTCACGCGGCGAACTCGAACGACTCACCCGGCGCTACGCCTTCGCCATCGCGCCCATGATCGGACCCGACCGCGACATTCCCGCGCCCGACATCAACACCGA
>PLBM01000060.1 GCA_003134515.1 Acidimicrobiaceae bacterium
CCGTAACGCCACCGACCACGTCGTGACGCTGGAAGAGTACGTCGCTGCGATCCTGCCCATTGTCGCGACGATGAACTCGGGCCCCGAACGAACGGCCCGGCGGGCGCTGCGCATCAGAATCGTGTCGGCGGCCCTCACGCGCCCCGAGTTGCACACACTGATTGCTGAGACGCAGTCTCGCCTCACCGAAGAGTGGTGTCGCCTCATCGAGATGGCGCAGGAACGCCAGTGGCTTCGCGACGATATACCGGCGAGCTTTCTTGCCGTCATGCTTCAGATAATTGTGTTTGGTCGGGCCCTCGACGACGTCTCGGAGACGCCCCTTGACGAAGCGGTGTGGGCATCGTCGATCACCCTGCTTTTCGCGAATCTGCTGAAGAGCTAGGACTCGCCGCACTGTTCCATGTGCTGAACTGCGAGTATGAAGTGGTTACGCGTCGTAAGTAGTGTCCTCGTCGTCGTGGTCCTCGCGCTCGGCGTTTCTCGCGCGTCCGCCCAGTCGCGCACGTTTCCAATTGCCGCCCCGTGCAACGCCGCCGCGCTATCAAAGCCTTTCAGCGGACCCTTGAAGGTCGTCAGTGTCGCCAGCTTTGGTTGCGTCGGACGTTGGGCCTACCTGTGGGCCACGGTGGGTACGGGCGTGGCAGAGATTGGCGTGACCGAAGTGTTGCGTTACGACCCCGTGACGTTCGCGTGGCAGAACGCCTCTCGACTTACGTACTGCGGGCATCACTTGTTGCCCCGCTACGTCGAATTCTGGGGTTGCAACTCGAACTAGTCGAATCCTTCGAGTCGCGCATCACCTACGCTTTGAAGTCGTGCGGAACTTAGGAATCCTCCCTTTAGCGCGAGCTTCCGCGCAGGATCTCTTTGACCAGACGACGGCCTTTGGCCGTCTCGCCCTGGTGCACGTATTCATGATGGCCGGGGACACCTTGGTGACGGTGTCGCTGGCCGGCTCACTCTTCTTTTCGGTCTCGCCGGGCGAAGCCAAGGGCAAGGTGCTCTTGTATTTGCTCCTCACCATCGCGCCTTTCGCGATCGTGTCCCCGGTCCTTGGTCCCTTGATCGACCGATCGGCCAACGGGCGGCGGATACTCGTCGCCCTCTCGGCCGGGGTGCGGGTGGTGCTCTGTTGGATGATGGCTGATCACCTGAACTCGTTGTGGCTCTTCCCCCTGGCGTTTCTCCTGCTCGTCTCCTCCAAGCTCTACGTCGTGACCCGCGGCGCGTTAGTGCCCGAGATGGCTCGAACGGACCAGTTTCGCGAACACGCCGCTCACCTGGGTGACGCCGGTTGGCCCACTGACGAGCAGGACGAGGAGAAGGGTTTCGCCGGCTTTAACGCTCAACTGACGTTGCTCGGCACGCTCGTCGGCTTGATCGCTGGTTCGTTGGGCGCCGGAATCTTGAAGGGTCTTGGCGGGCCGAGCGTCTTGGTTTCCGCGTCGTTCGTGTACATCGCCGCCACGGTCGCCAGCGCGCGTCTGCAGCGTCCGGCCAAAGTTATCCGCGATCAAGTCTCGGGACTCACCCAGACCCAGCGAGATCTGAACGCGTTGAACCCACTCGGGGACGCGGAAGTCGCCTGGGGGCTGGGCGCCGCGGCGCTGATGCGATTTGGCGTGGGCTTCGCCACGTTCTTGCTGGCCTTCGTCCTTCGACGAGAGTCGGCGGCCCTCGGTTGGTACGCCTTCGCCCTGGCCTTTAGTGCCCTGGGTTCACTCGTGGGGCTCGCTTTTGTTACTCGGACGCGAAACGTTCTGAAGGAGTCGACGCTGCTCGCGATGGCCCTTTTGGCGACGGGCCTCGGCGCCGTGGCCGCCTCGACCGATCCCGTTTTGTGGGCCCAAGTGGTGTTCGCCGGTTGGCTCGGGCTATGCGCCGCGGTGGCCCAACCGAGTTTTGACGCCATCACGCAGCGAAACGTCGCTCCGGGCGCGCAGGGCCGTACCTTCGCTCGATTCGCCGTGCGCCAGCAACTGCTCTGGGTGCTTGGCGCGCTCATTCCGGTAGCCATCACGATGAGCTTTGCGACGGGGGATCGGATCCTCGCCTTCTTAACGATCATCGCGAGCGTGGTGTACCCGGTCGGGCGCCGAATCGCGCGTCACTGAGCCAATGAGCTTGAACAATTCCTAAGGTGTAGTGGCATATGGCGACGTCACCGCGCGTGGAGTTCTCCGCTCAAGAGTTGGCCGCGTTGCCCCACGTCGTGGTGGTGGGCGGCGGTTTCGCGGGTCTGGCGACGGCTCGAAAACTCGCGAACAAGCCGGTTCGCGTCACCGTCATCGATCGACACAACTTTCACACGTTCTTGCCGCTGCTCTACCAGGTCGCCACGGCCGGCCTCGAACCCGCGGACGTCGCGTACCCGATTCGAACGATCTTCGGTCACGCTACGAACATCCGGGTTCGCCACGCCCGCGTGACGCGCGTGGACCAGGAGCGCAACGTCGTCGTTTTGGACGACGGCGGCGAGATCGCCTACGACCACCTCGTCGTGGCAACCGGCGCCACGGCGTCATTCTTCGAGATCCCCGGCGCGGCGGACTACTCGATGCCGCTGTACTCATTGGCCGACGCGCGACGGCTGAGAAATAGATTGCTGCGCGCGATCGAAGAGGCCGACGTCGCCGAGTCGAGCTCACCCGTCGCGCTTCATTTCGTCGTCGTCGGTGGCGGACCCACCGGGGTCGAGACGGCAGGGGCGCTCTCTGAGCTCATCGCCATCGCGATCAAGCGCGACGGACTTCGCCTCGACACGTCCCAGGTACGCATTCGACTAGTGGATCTCGCGCCACGCCTACTCACGGCCTTTCCCGAGTCGGCCAGTCGGTACGCGGAAAAAGAGCTCGAGAAGTTGGGCGTCGTCGTGGAGTGCGGACGCTCCGTCGTGGAAGTTGAAGAGCGCGCGATTCGCTTCGCCGATGGTGAGCGAATCGAGGCGACCGTGGTGATTTGGGCCGCGGGGATTACGGCCCGGGGCACGTTGGCCCACGACCTCGAAGGTCCGCGCGGCCCCGGCGCGCGCGCGTTGGTGGGACCCGACCTGCGCTTAGTCGAGAGCGCGAATGTGTGGAGCGTGGGCGACGCGGCCGCGATGCCCGACGCGCAACGTTCCTTCTATCCCCAACTCGCACCGGTGGCGATTCAATCCGGCGCCCACTGTGCGACGCAGATTCTGCGCGTGCTCAGTGGCGAAGCGACGACTGCCTTTCACTATCGCGACAAGGGCATCATGGCCACCATCGGACGACGAGCGGCCGTCGCGAAGCTGGCCCACGGGGGCGTGATTCGCGGCAGTGCCGGATGGTTCGCCTGGCTGGCACTGCACCTGTGGTACCTGGTGGGCTTTCGCAATCGTCTGCGCGTGATGATCAACTGGACGTGGCGCTACTTCGATTGGCCCTCGGGACCGCGTCTGATCGTGGCCGACGCCGAAACGGCCGAGTGAGCGTTTAGCCCAGTCGCGCTTCGAGGTCGTCGACCATTGCGGCCAGTTTGGCCGGCAATTGCTCGTTGAACTGGGCGTAGTGCTCTCGAATGCGCGGCACCTCAGCGCGCCACTCTTCGGCGTGCACGCTCAAGAGCTGGGCCATGTCATCGGGTGTCACGTTGAGGCCCTTGACGTTGATGGCGCCTGGCGCCGGCACGAAGCCAATGGGCGTCTCGGTGGCCTCGCCGCGACCGGCGGTGCGCTCAAAGATCCACTCGAGTACGCGGCTGTTCTCGCCAAAGCCGGGCCAGAGCCATTGGCCGTCTTGACTCTTTCGAAACCAGTTCACGTAGAAGATCTTGGGCAACGTGGCCTCGTCGAAACGTTCGGAGAAGGTGAGCCAG
This sequence comes from Acidimicrobiaceae bacterium, assembly GCA_003134515.1. Lineage (GTDB taxonomy): Bacteria > Actinomycetota > Acidimicrobiia > Acidimicrobiales > RAAP-2 > RAAP-2. Next base: position 3,844 of record PLBM01000060.1, read on the forward strand.
TGCGCGAAGTAGTCGGCCATGTTGTAACCACAAAAGGGCAACATGGCGAACGGGTCGCGCCGCAGGTTTCCCACGGCGCCCGTCGCCGCGGCCGTAGTTTCCGACGCCAAGATTGAGCCCAAGAAGACCCCGTGGTTCCAGCCGCGTGACTGAACAACCAGGGGGATCACGTTGGCGCGACGTCCGCCAAAGAGGATCGCGTCGATCGGCACGCCGGCGGGGTCTTGCCACTCGGGCGCGATGGCGGGGTCCTGCTCGGCCGGCGCGGTGAAGCGCGAGTTCGGATGGGCCGCGGGCGTGCCCAACTCCTTACTCCATAGCTGACCCCTCCAGTCGATGAGACCGGCGGGCGCTTCGCCCATACCCTCCCACCACACGTCGCCGTCGGCGGTCAGAGCGGTGTTGGTGAAGATGGAGTTCGCCGCGACCGAGTACATGGCGTTGGGGTTCGTGTCCATATTCGTGCCCGGCGCCACGCCGAAGAAGCCCGCTTCGGGGTTGATGGCGTAGAGGCGTCCGTCGGGGCCGGGCTTCATCCAACAGATATCGTCGCCCACGGTCTCGACCTTCCAGCCCGGCAGCGTCGGCACGAGCATGGCGAGATTGGTCTTACCGCAGGCGCTAGGAAAGGCCCCGGTGACGTAGCGCGACTCACCCGAGGGATTGGTCAATTTCAAGATCAACATGTGTTCAGCGAGCCACCCGTCGTCGCGCGCCAGCACTGAGGCGATGCGCAGCGCGAAGCACTTCTTACCCAACAACGCGTTGCCGCCGTAGCCCGAACCGAAGGAGATGATCTCGTGGGTCTCGGGAAAGTGGACGATGTACTTGTTCTCTGCGTCACAGGGCCACGCGACGTCGGACTGACCCGCAGCGAGGGGCACGCCGACCGAGTGCAGGCAGGGCACGAACTCGCCGGTCTCGCCGAGCACTTCAAGGGCCCCCTGGCCCATGCGCGTCATGATGCGCATCGATACGGCCACGTAGGGCGAGTCCGTGATCTCCACCCCGATATGCGAGATCTTCGAGCCGAGTGGCCCCATCGAAAAGGGCACCACGTACATCGTGCGTCCCTTCATCGATCCCTTAAGGAGTGCGCGCAAGGTGGCGCGCATCTCGCCGGGCTCGCGCCAGTTGTTCGTCGGGCCCGCGTCGATCTCTCGCTTCGAGCAGATGAACGTGCGATCCTCGACGCGCGCGACGTCACCCGGGTCCGACCGGGCGTAGTAACTGTGGGGTCGCTTGGCCTCGGAGAGCTTGGTGAAGGTTCCGTTGTCTACGAGGAGTTGGCACATCTCGTCGTACTCATCGGCCGAACCGTCGCACCAATGGATACGATCGGGAGTAGTGAGCTGCGCCACTTCCTCAACCCATTCAATCAACTTCTTGTTCGTGGTTGGGTACGTCACGACTTCCTCTTTTGCGATCCACACGCCGTCTCGTTACGACGCGGAACAAGATCCAACTTCATGAGCGCGCCGACCGACCCAACCAGAGAACAGAGCCAGCACGAAGATGACGTACTGGAGCGTATAGCCAAAATCGTGGCCCAGGACACCATTCCCGCCGGCGAACGCCACGGCGGCGACGACGCGGCGGTGCTCTCGCCCTTTGTGGGCGAGGCGATCATCAGCACCGACGTGGCCGTACTGGGCGTTCATTTGGACGCGGCACTTTTCCCACTAAGTGACTTGGGATATAAGGCCGTCGCTAGCGCGGTCTCGGACTTAGCGGCGATGGGCGCGCGTCCGCGCGGTCTGGTCGTCGCGGTGACCGCGCCCGCGGGGACCGACTTGGAGGCGTTGCATCACGGCGTCGCCGAGGCGGCGGCGCAGACGAACTGTCCCGTGGTGGGTGGGGATCTCTCACGCGGAGGCGACGTGGCGGTCACGGTGACGGTCTTTGGCGAGTGTCCCGGACGCGGTGCTGTCTTGCGTAGTGGGGCCAAGGCGGGTGACGAACTGTTGGTGACCGGTCCCCTCGGGCGCGCGGCGGCGGGACTTCGCCGGCGCCGTGCGGGCGCCGCGTTGAGTGACGAGCTCGTGTTGGCCCATCGACGTCCCTGGCCGCTGCTGAGTGAAGGGATGGCCGCGCGCGGGGCGCACGTGCACGCGATGATGGATCTCAGTGACGGTCTGGGCCTGGACCTGCACCGTTTGGCGGACGCCTCGAACGTCGGCTTTGAGTTGAGTGAGCTACCCGTCGCCGAGGGCGCCACCTGGGAAGAGGCCCTGAGCGGGGGAGAAGACTACGAACTGCTCATCGCGACCAACGATCCCGGGCGACTCCGTCTGATGTTCTTCGATCGGGGACTACGCGCGCCGATCACGTTGGGCGTTGTGGTGGGCGAGCGCGACGTGCGAACCCTCGCCGGCGAGCCGTTGGCCCGCCGGGGCTTTGAGCACCAGCTCTAGCGAGCGAGGTCTAGGCCTTGGTGCGAGTGGGCTTGGTGACCTTGCCCGAGCGCAGACAGCCCGTGCAGACGTTCACGCGCTTGGGCGAGCCGGCGACGAGCGCGCGCACGCGCTGGATGTTTGGATTCCAGCGGCGCTTGGTGCGACGGTGCGAGTGCGAGACGTTCATGCCGAACGACGGCTTCTTGCCGCAGATTTCGCAGACTGATGCCATGATGAACGCTCTCCTTTGGTTCCCGCGCCCGAGCGCGGGCAGTGGTGAAACCGAAGGACCATTGTAGCATCGCTATCGATGAGCTCTCCCTCCACGCTGTCGGCCAGCGACCTGCGCTCCGTCGTGGCCACTTACGCCGAGCTCCTGCGCTCGCATAAAGAGGTCATCAACCGATTGAACGTGTACCCCGTGCCCGACGGGGACACGGGTACCAATATGACCCTCACCATTGAGTCGGTGTCGAGTGCGCTGGCGGCCCTCGACGCGAACGCGACCACGGGGGCGGTCGCCCAGGCCATCGCCCACGGTTCGCTCATGGGCGCCAGAGGAAACTCCGGGGTCATACTCTCGCAACTCCTGCGCGGTCTCGTCGCGGAGTTTCCGCCCGACGGCGACGTCGGCCCCGATCAGCTGAGCGCGGGATTTACCCGAGCGGACGAACTGGCGCGCCAGGCGGTTGTTCGACCGGTCGAAGGGACGATTCTCTCGATCGCACGAGCCGGCGCCGAGGGCGCGACGGCCCATGCGGACTCCCTCGAATCTCTCGTGCGAGGAGCGCGCGACGCCGCGAAAGACGCGCTGGCCAAGACGCCCGATCAACTGGCCGTTCTTAAGCAGGCCGGCGTCGTGGACGCGGGCGGCGCCGGTCTCTTGTTGTTCTTTGACGCGCTGTGCCACGTGGTGGCGAACGACGAACTGCCGATCGCGCCCGACCTGGACTCCATTCACGTCACCGTGCACGAGGAGCTGCGTGACGACGCCGCTTTGGCCGAGCTTCGCTACGAGGTGATGTACTTGCTCGACGCCGACGACGCCAAGATGCACGCCTTTCGAGAAGTGTGGGCCGGTATCGGCGACTCGATCGTCATCGTGGGCGGTGAGGGCCTTTACAACTGTCACATCCACACCGACGACGTCGGTGCCGCCATCGAGGCGTCGCTCGACGCCGGGCGACCGCGCGAGATCCGCGTCACCGACCTCGCCGATCAGGTCATCGAAGAGCGTTGGGTCCGTGAGGCGGCGACGGAGGCTCACGACCCGGAGAGCTCACCTGCGCCGACGACGGCGGTCGTGGCGGTGGTGGTGGGCGACGGCATTGGGCGCATCTTTCACTCGCTTGGCGCGCGTCAACTGGTGCTCGGCGGCCAAACGATGAACCCTTCGACGGCCGAGCTCGTGGACGCGGTGCGCGCGACGGGCTCGGCGCAGGTGGTGATACTGCCGAACAACAAGAACATCCGCCCCGTCGCCGAACAGGTCGCCAGTCTCGTCGAACAGACGGTGCGCGTCGTGCCGACGAGTTCGATCGTGGAGGGCTTCGCGGCGTTACTCGCGTACGACCCCGACGCCTCGGCCGAGCAGAACGCCGAAGCGATGAAGGCGTCGGCCCGCAACGTGGTGGCCGGTGAAGTCACTCAAGCGGTACGTGACGCCTCGACCGACGTCGGTGAGGTTCATAAGGGTGACTGGATTGGCCTTAGCGCGAAGGGTGTGGTGTCGGTCGCGGGCTCCATCGCCGGCGCCAGTAACAAGCTGCTCGCGGTGCTCGTGCGCCCGGAGCACGAACTCTTGACCATCATCGAAGGCGACGGCTCGTCCCCGGCCAATACCCGTCGGGTGACGGAGTTCCTCGCCGAAGAGTTCCCCCAGATCAACGTCGAGGTGCATCACGGGGGCCAGCCTCTCTACCCCTACTACTTCGGCCTCGAGTGAGTGACGCGCCGGCGCGGCGACTTCGCCAGTTGGGCGACGTGTCGGTCGGCCAACTTCGCCACGTCGGCGAGAAGCGCCTCGCCGCGTTGGCGTCGCTCGGCATCGACAACGTCTTTGATCTGCTGACGGTCTACCCGCGTCGCTACGTCGATCGAACCAAGCGCGTCGATCTCTCGGATCTCAACGTGGGCGACGAGGCCGCGGTGTACGGCGAGGTAGAAAAAGTGAGCAGTCGCCGCACCCGCCAGGGCCGCGTCATGGTCGAACTCACCGTGAGCGACGATGGCGAGTCCATTAAGGTCGTCTTCTTCAATCAGGCCTGGCGTGAACGTCAGCTCACCCTGGGCGTGCAGGCGCTCTTCTTTGGCAAAGTGAGNNCTCACCAGTTGGGAGATGGGCGGCTTCATCGAGGAGTCGCTGCGACGGGCCGGCCCGCTCTTCGATCCGCTCTCGACGAGCGATCGTGACGCCCTCGAGCTCGTCGATCGCACCCAGGCCTACTGGGGCATTCATGTGCCGGGCGAACTCGACGACTGGCCCCGCGCCCGGCGCCGGCTCGCCTTTGATGAGTTCTTGCGACTGCAGCTGCTGCTCGCCCTTCGCCGTCAACGCCTCGCCGCTTCCTCGGCTGGCATTCGCCACCCCTTTCACGTCGACGACCTCGACGTTGCGCCCGGGGAACTCGCCGCACCCGCCTCGAGCTTGGTGACCCAGTTCTTGGCTGGGCACCGCCACACCTTGACCGGCGCGCAGCGCCGCGTCCTCGATGAGATCGCGCGCGACATGTCGTCATCGCTGCCGATGCATCGACTCTTACAAGGCGACGTGGGCTCGGGCAAGACGATGGTGGCGCTGGCGGCGATGTTGGCTTCGCTCGACGGCGGTCGCCAGAGTGTGTTGATGGCGCCCACCGAGGTCTTGGCCGAACAGCACGTGGCCTCGTTGCGGCGCGATTTGGAGGGGTTGCGCGTCCTCGACGACGCGGTCCTGGGTGGTGATCGTCCCTTGTCGGTCCAACTACTCACAGGACGAGTTCGAGCCAAGGAGCGTCTGGGCGTGCTCGAAGGACTCCTCAACGGATCGATCGATGTGCTCGTGGGAACACACGCGCTGCTGAACGAGGAGGTGCGATTCAAGGCGTTGGGTCTCATCGTGATCGACGAGCAGCACCGCTTTGGCGTTGAGCAACGGGCGGCCTTGCGCGATCAGGGTCGAGCGCGCTCGAACGAAGGGGCCGACCCGGACGTGTTGGTGATGACGGCGACCCCGATTCCTCGAACCGCGGCCATGGTCATCTTTGGTGACCTCGACGTCTCGGTCGTCGACGAGATGCCCGAGGGGCGTCGGCCCATCGCGACGACGTGGGCGAGAAGTGACGATGAGATCAACGAGTGTTGGCGGCGCGTGCGCGACGAAGTCGCCGCCAAACGGCGGGCGTACGTTATCTGTCCCCTGGTCGAAGATTCCGCGCGCGTAGAAGCCACGAGCGCGGTGGCGGAGCGAACGAGATTGGCCCTCAATGAACTGAGGGGTCTTTCGGTGGGGCTCTTGCACGGACAGATGAAGAGCTCGGAAAAAGAAGAGGTGATGAATCAGTTTCGCGCGGGCGAACTGGAGGTGCTCGTGGCGACGGTGGTCATCGAAGTGGGCGTCGACGTGCCCGAAGCCAGCGTCATCGTGATCGAAGACGCCTGGCGCTTTGGCTTGGCGCAGCTGCACCAGTTGCGCGGTCGCGTTGGTCGATCCGAGCAGCAGAGTTACTGCTACCTGCTCGGTTCGCCCCCCAACGAAGAGGGCGAAAAGAGACTGTCGGCCCTCGTCGCTTCGAACGACGGTTTCGAACTGGCCGAGATCGATCTCGAGATGCGTGGCGAAGGTACATTGCTCGGATCACGCCAGAAGGGCCGTAGTGACCTCAAGCTCGCGAAACTCAAGGGCGACGAAGACCTGCTTATGAGCGCGCAACGCCTCGCCGTCTCGATCGTGCAAGACGACGACGGCACGCTCGCCGATATGGTCGACGAACTTCGATTGTTCGTAGATGACGACGAAGCAACCTATCTCTTCAAGTCCTAGCACCTACCCTTAGAGAGTGCGAGTAATTGGCGGTGTGGCCCGCGGGCGTCGGCTCAAGGCAAAGCTGCCAGCGACGGTACGTCCGACGACCGACTACGCCCGCGAAGCGATCTTTTCCATGCTGGAGAGCCGCGGCGGACTTCGTGATCTGGTGGTGGCCGATCTCTACTGCGGCTCGGGAGCCATGGGCATTGAAGCGCTGTCGCGCGGGGCGGCGAAGGTCTACTTTGTCGACACCGACCCCCAGTGTCTCAGCGCCTCCAAGGTCAACCTCGAACCACTCGAACTGTCGGGCGAGGCGATCTTCGTGCGTGCCAATCTGCCCGTGTGGACGCCGCCGGGTGACCTGGACCTGTTATTGGCCGACCCGCCCTACGGCCCGCTCGATCTGGCGAGCGTGCTCGACGGCGTCGTGGCCACACGCGTCGTCGTTGAAAACGACCGCCATATGGATGCGCCGGAGGGTTGGAACGTAACCAAAACCAAGCGGTACGGCACTACGCTCGTTACGATGTTAGAACCCAGCAAAGGGGACGGCGCGTGACGGTTGGTCTGATTCCGGGCTCTTTTGACCCCTTTCATAACGGACACCTCGAGATCGTCGAGCGCGCGTCCCAGATCTTTGACGAGGTCGTGGTGGCCGCTATTCGCAACCCCCAAAAGTCCGAAGCGCTCTTTGACCTGGACGAGCGCCGCGAGATGATCGCCGAGTCCCTGGTGCACGTTAAGAACGTGCGCATTGTGTCGATTTCGACCCTGCTGGTCAATGTCGCGCGCGACGTCGACGCCACGGCCATCGTGAAGGGGCTGCGCGCGGTGTCGGACTTTGAGAGTGAATTGCAGATGGCTCAGATGAATCGATCGCTCTCGGGGGTCGAGACGCTGTTCTTGCCCTCGAGTTCTCACCACTCGTTCATCTCGTCGCGGCTCTTGCGAGAAGTGGCGCGCTACGGCGGTGACGTGACCTCGTTCGTACCCGCGCCGGTGGCCAAGCGACTCGCCCTTAAGTTTCCGGGAGGTGGACAGTGACGTCCTTTGACGGCTACGACGGCGACGACTTCGAGGACGCGTCGGCGCGACACGCTCGGCGTGACATCGAGGCCGATCTGCGCGACCTGATGGAACTGGTCGCCAACGCGAAACAGATGCCCTTATCGAACTCGGCGCTCGTGTCGCGCGACGACGTCATGGCTCTCTTGGAGCAGGCCTTGCGCAGTTTGCCCGACGAGATCCGCGAAGCGCGCTGGGCGCTGCGCGATCGTGAAGATCTGATGGCGGCGGAGGTCCAAAAGGCGCAACAACTCATGGACCAAGTGCGCGCCGAGGCCGCTCGCATGGTCGACAAGACCGAGATCGTGCGCCAGTCTCGCTTAAAGTCCGAGCAGATCGTCGCCGACGCGCACGCCCAGGCCCGCCAGATGATCAACCAGTCCGAGGACTTCATCGACGGCAAGCTCGGAGGGTTCGAGATCGTGCTCGAGCGCCTGCTCAAGACCGCTCGCTCGGGACGTGAGCGCTTAAGCGCGCAGGGATTGCCGACCTCAATGATCAATGACGAGAACCCGAGCGAGGACTTCTTGTCGGGGCCCGCGCCGGTCAGCGATTATGCAGAGCCGAGCCAACCGGAGAGTTCCTTTTTTGATCAGGACTCCTTCTAAGAGCCGTGTCCTCGCCGTACCTCGTCCCGGTCGCGCGTTTATTGCGCGACGTCCCCTCGACGCTGGAGGTCGCCTTCGACGCGCCCTTTGACGAGCCCCACGAGTTCGCCCCGCGTGCGCCAGTGGAAACCGACGTTTTTCCCGAAGCGGTCGTCAACGTGCGGGTGCGACTAGAGAGTTTCATCGGGGGTCTGCGCGCCAGGGGCCACGTGGAGGCGCCCTGGCACGGGGTCTGTCGGCGCTGTTCGGCGCCGGTCCTCGGCCTCGCCAGTGTCGCGGTCAACGAGCGCTTCATCGATGAACGGGGACCGGGCGACGAAGAGACCTACCTCATCGAGCATGACTTCGTCGACTTGGCGCCGCTCGCGCACGACGCGATCTTGTTGGACCTTCCTCTAGCGCCGCTGTGTCGCAGCGACTGCCGAGGGCTCTGTTGTATCTGCGGGATCGACCGCAACGAGGCGACGTGCGAGTGTCAGGCCCCGCTCGATCCACGCTGGGCTACACTGGACGGACTCCAATTAGCGAACCCCGACTCTGAGGGATCCAACGAGGGGTGACGGATTCGTCTGTTGCCAGTGAAAGAGAAGATCGATGGCCGTTCCCAAGCGCAAGACCAGCAAAGCCAAGACCCGCAGTCGCCGTGCCGCCAACTGGCGCCTGGAGCGACCCGCGCGCAGCGTCTGTCCCCAGTGCGCCACCTCGAAACTGCCCCACGTGGTGTGCCCGAACTGCGGCTGGTACAAGAATCGCGTCGCGGTAGAGGTCAACTGAGTTGACCTTGCCCATCGCCTTAGACGCGATGGGTGGTGACTTCGCTCCCGGTGAGATCATCGCGGGCGCCCGGCGCGCCGCGGACGAGCTGGGACTGATCGTTACCCTCGTCGGCGTACCCGAACTCATGGGTGACCCCTTGGGTTTTGAGGTCGTGGCCTGTAGCGAGGTCATTGCTATGGACGACGATCCCGGCGCCAGCGTTCGAAAGAAGAAGGACTCCTCGCTGGTGCGCGCGGCCGAACTGGTGCGCGACCACAAGGCCAGCGCCATGGTGTCGGCCGGCAACACCGGCGCGACAATGGCCTCGGCTCTGCTTCGCATGGGACGACTGCCGGGCGTGATTCGTCCCTGCATCGCGACGCCCATTCCCCAGCCCGGTCGCACGCCCATGGTGCTCGTTGACGCCGGCGCGAACGCCGAGTGCACGCCCGAGATGCTGGTGCAGTTCGCCCAAATGGCTTCGACGATGGTGCAGGCGCACTACGGCGTGGCGCGTCCCACGGTGGGACTTCTGTCGATCGGCGAAGAGTCCTCTAAGGGCACGCCCCTGGTCAAGGAGACCCACCAACTCCTGAGTGATCTCACGTCGCTCAATTTTGTCGGCAACGTCGAGGGCCGCGACCTCGTACCATCGCCCGTGGACGTGATCGTCGCCGACGGATTCACGGGCAACGTGGCCCTAAAGACCCTCGAGGGCGCACTGAAGTTCGTCTTTTCGGCGGTGCTGTCGGCGGTGGGCACCAACGACGAAACTCGCGCGGCGGGCGACGTGCTCTTTGAGTACTTGTTGCCGATTGCGGCGGAGCTGGACCCCGAGAACCAAGGGGGAGCCCTGTTGCTCGGCGTCGACGGGATCTGCGTGATTAGTCACGGTTCGTCGAGCGCCACTGCGATCATGAACGCGCTGCGCGTGGCGAGCGAGATGGATAAAGGGGGAATTGTGGAAAAATTGAAGGCCACTATTCGACCTGATCACACCGCCTAACTGGGAAGATGACCTCGACGCTTCGGTAGTGTGGGTTGGTACGTCAAAGGAGCCGCCGTGAGCGCTGACACCCTCGCCCCGCTGGATCGGGCCGCCATTTTGGACATGGTCCGTGATCAACTGGCCGTCATCCTGGAAAAGAGTCCCAGCGACATCGTGGAGGACGAAACATTCGTTGACCTCGGCGCGGACTCCCTCGCGTTGATCGAACTCGTCGAAGCACTCGAAGAGAGTCTGGAGAGTTACTCGGCGGGCTTTCACATAGACGACGAGGATCTCGAGGGACTCGTCTCGGTGCGCGACGCCGTGAACTACGTCGCGGTCAAACTTCAGGTTGCCTGACGAGGCGCGCTCGCCTCATGGTCTCGTCTCTCGACCCCGTCGCGGAGCGTGTCGGTCTCGCGCCGACGAACCCGCAGTTGTTGACGGCCCTCACCCACTCGAGCTACGCGGCGGAACACGAGGTTGAGTCGAACGAACGGCTCGAATTTCTCGGCGACGCGGTCGTTGATCTGGCGATCGCCGATCTCATCGTCACGCGCTTTCCCGAGCTCAACGAGGGATCGGGATCACTCGTGCGAAGCCGGGTGGTCAATGAGGCCGCGCTCGCTGAAGCGGCGAAGCGCCTCGGGTTGGGCGATGCCCTGCGCGTGGGACGCGGCGTGATACGAGAGAACGGCGCGGCGCGCCCGTCGCTCCTCGCCGACGCCTTCGAAGCCGTCGTGGCGGCGATCTATTTAGAGCGCGGCTACGAGGCCGCGAAGAATTTCGTGCACGCGTCGCTGGGCGACGACGTCGAACAGGCCTCGAAGATGCCCGGCGACGCGGATCCCAAGACCCTCCTTCGCCAGTGGGCCGAGGCGTCGGGCCGGGGCACGCCGCGCTACGAGGTCATCTCAAGGGGCCCATCGCACGACGCCACCTTCCAAGCGACCGTGCGCCTTGGCGAGGCCGTCGTGGCTACCGGCGAGGGTCGATCCAAAAAGAGTGCGGAGAGCCGCGCGGCCCTGACGGCGTGGCGGGATCACTTAGATGCCTGAGCTCGCCGAAGTCGAGACGGTGCGCGCGTCGCTGGCGCGCGACCTCGTCGGCAAGAAGATTAAGAGCGTGTCAGTCACCAACGGTCGGGCCGTTCGTCGACACAAGACCGCCAAGGACTTTCGCGCCATGGTCGAAGGTCACTCGATTAAGTCGGTCCAACGACTCGGCAAGAACCTCGTGGTGGGTCTTGATAACGCGTCGCATCTGGTGATCCACCTAGGCATGAGCGGTCAGCTGCTACGGGCGAAGAACGCCAAGGATCCCAGGCCCAAGCACACCCACGTGGTCTTCACCTTCGTCCAGGGTGGCGAGTTGCGCTACGTGGACCCGAGGACCTTCGGTGAGATCTACGTCGCCAAGGCGCCCGGCGAGGGCGACCCCGCGACGGAGATCTCAAAGTTCGCCCGGCTCTCGATCGGCGGGGACGGCCTCGCCCTTCGCCGAGCGGTGCCCGAACTCGCGCATCTGGGCCTGGACCCTTTCGAGGATCAGATCGGCTGGGATCGCTTCGCCGCGGTCTTGCGCAGTCGTTCGACGCCGCTCAAGGCGGTGCTCACCGACCAGGACATCCTCGCGGGCATCGGGAACATTTACGCCGACGAAATCTTGTTCTCCGCCGGACTGCGCTTCGATCGACCGGCGGAGTCACTCTCGACCATTGAGATTCGCCGGCTCCACCGGGCCATCACCGAAGTCTTGACCGAAGCGATCAAACACGGCGGTTCGACGCTCGCCGATGAGCAGTTCGTCGACCCCGACGGTAAGCCCGGCAACTACCAGCACCTCCACCAGGTCTACAACCGCGAGGGTCAGGCCTGTTACCAGTGCCGCCAGGTGATTCGCCGCGAAAGCGTGCGCGGACGCTCGACGTACTACTGCGAAAAGTGCCAGGCGTAGGGCCTAGTTGGCGCCCAGAAGGTTGCTAGCGTCAGGGCGTGTTTCTTAAGCGATTGACTATGAAGGGCTTCAAGTCCTTCGCCGATAACACCGTTTTAGAGTTCGAGCCCGGGGTCACGGCGGTCGTGGGGCCGAACGGTTCGGGTAAATCCAACGTCGTGGACGCCGTCACGTGGGTGTTGGGCGCTCAAAGTACGCGGGCCCTTAGAAGTTCTCGAATGGATGACGTGATCTTCATGGGCACCGCCAATCGCCCGGCCCTGGGCCGGGCCGAAGTGGCGCTCACCATCGACAACTCCTCGGGTCGGCTTTCGATCGACGGGGCGGAAGTCACCATCGCGCGCACCCTTTTTCGAAATGGTGACTCGGAGTACGCGATCAACGGCACCACCTGTCGGCTCCTCGACGTCCAAGAACTCTTAGGGGACTCCGGCGTCGGTCGTCAACAGCACATGATCATCGGCCAGGGACAGCTCGACTCGATCCTCTCGCCGAACCCCGAGAATCGTCGCGCGGTCATCGAAGAAGCGGCCGGCGTGCTCAAGCATCGGCGCCGCAAGGAGCGCTCCGAACGACGACTGGCCTCGACGCAGGAGAATCTGGAACGCTTGGGCGACTTGGTGCGAGAAGTGCGCCGCCAGATGCGTCCCTTGGAGCGTCAAGCCGTGTCAGCGCGCAGCTACTCCGACGTCGAAGGTGAACTGCGCGAAGCACGCCACGCGCTCTTCGCCACGCGACTCAACAACTTCGATCAGCGTCGGCGCGAACTCGAACATTCCCTCGAAGAGGCGTCGGTTCGTGAGCGTGAACTTCGCCACGAACTGGTGAGCCTGGACGCCAAAGCGACAGCCGCCGCGGCCGAAATGGCCTCACGACGTGAAGAGATGCTCGCGTCCACCCTGGGCACGCTCCAGGGCCTGGCCGAGCGCGCTCGGGGCACGACGTCGATCATTCAAGAGCGCCAGCGCTCGCTACGCCAAGCCCTCATCGCCTCGGCGGACGAAAACGTGATCGCCACGCTCGAGGCCGACGCGGCCAATCTGGTCACCGACCTGGCGAACCTGAACGGCGACGAACTCTCACTCAGCAGCTTGCGCAACGCGCTCGACGAGTCCCGCCGGGATTTCGCTGACGCCGAGGCGCTCTACGACGAGACGTGGGCCGCATCCTCGCCCGAGAGTGATGAGGCGGCCTTGCATAACGCCCGCCATCAGATCGCGCTCTTGGAACGATCACTCGCGTCACTCGAGGAGAGTGAACGAAGAGCGCGAACGCGCCTAGCCGATGCGCAACGTCGACGCAGTGACGTCACGGCCGCCCGAGAGCGAGCCATCAAGGAAAAGGCTCACGCCGTGACGGCGCTCGACGGCGCCACGCTCGAGTACGCCGAGGCGGAAAAATCGGCCGAACGCGCGCAGGGCGAACGGCGCCGGGCCGACGAGTCACTTCGCGCGGGCGCGGACGTCGCGTCGCGCACCCTGGCGCGCGCGGAGACCCTCGCGCGGGCCCTCGACGAACTCTCGGGGGCGGGGGGCCGGGCCATCATCGGCAACTTGAAGGGCGTGCTCGGGTCGTTCCTCGATCTGATTGAAGTCGACCCCGGAAGTGAGCGGGCCGTCGAGTCGGCCGCCGGCGCGTCGGTCGCGGCGATGGTCGTGGACGGAAAGCGCTCGGCGCGCACCGCCCTGGCCGCGCTACGTCGCGAAGGGGGAGCGGGACTCATCTTGCCCGTCGTCGAAGGTGACGTCACCGCGCCGGCCACGCCTGAGGGCTGTCGGGCGCTGCGCGAGGTCGTTCGAACTCGTCAGGGCGCGCCGGCGCACGTCACGCGCGTCCTTGACGCGTTGTTCTCGCGTGCTTTTGTGGCGAAAGACTGGGAGGCGGGCCTCGACGTGGCGCTCGTCAATCCCGATCTAGTGATCGTCACGCCGGACGGAGATCGTTTTGCGTCGTCGGGTTGGCGCGTGGCGTCCGGTCGCACGCTGGTCACACGTCTCACGGTGGACGAAGCACAGAAGGGCGCCGATGACGCCTCGCGTGATCTTGTCGCATTGCGCCAACGTCGTGACGAGGCCGAAGCCTCGCTGGTCGCGGCATTGCAGCGTTTCAACCTGGCCACGTCCACTGTGGCGGAGACGCGCGCCAAGAGCGAGCGCTTGGACGGTGAGATCGATCGACTCGTGCTCGAGAGCGAGGAACTCGTCCCCGTCGTGGACACGTTGAGCGCCGACGGCGATGACCTCTCGGTGCAGATTTTCACCGTCGACACCGAGTTGATAGCGCTACGAGAAGAACTGCCAACCCTGGAGTTGGCCCGAAGCGACGGCACCGAACGCGAAGCTCGGCGAAGTGAAGCGAGAGCCTCGCTCGACGCGCACCGCCAACGAGTCATCGACGAAGCCACGTCGTTGTCTCGCCGAGAGGCCGAGTTCGCCGAGCGCCGACGCCTGAATGAACAGCGTCGACGCGAAATCGAACAACGTCTCGAAGGCCATTCGGGCGAGCGACTCGAAGCGGCGACCCGGCGCCAGTCACTGGAGTTCGATCGTCAGGTCCTGGATCGTCTGTCGTCGCTCGTGCAACGAGCGGCCGATGAGATCCGTGTCGCCCAAGAGGCCCTCGATTCGAGTTACCGAGAACAGCTCGAAGCGTCGCGCGCGGGAGCTGAGCTGCTCGAGGAGGTGCGCCACGCGCGTCACGGGGCCGACGCGCGCTTGAGCGAACTCGGTGAGGTCATGCGCCGACACGAAATTGAACAGGCCGAACTAGTAGTGAAGGTCTCGAACGTGCACGAGATCGTTCGTCGCGACCTCGGCGTTGAACCGCACGAAATGGGACCGGCGCCCATCATTGACCTGCCCGAAAGGGTCGCGCTGGAGAGTCGCGTGGTCGAACTCGAAGCGCGCATCACGTCGCTCGGACCGATCAACCCTTTGGCGCTCGAGGAGTTGGCGACGCTCGAGGATCGTTATAAGGAACTCGACGCCCAGGTCAGTGACGTGCGCCACGCTCGCCGAGAGCTCCAAGAGGTCCTTCGTGCGCTCGATGAAGAGATCATGCAGACGTTTTCTAGGGCCTTCGCCGACGTCAACGAACATTTCTCGGCCCTTATCGCGAGGCTTTTTCCGGGGGGCCAAGGTCGGCTCACCATGAGTGAACCGGATGATCCTTTGAACACCGGAGTCGAGATCGAAGTTCGTCCCATGGGACGCAACATTCGTCGCATTTCGCTACTCTCGGGCGGCGAACGCTCCTTGGCGGCGTTGGCCTTTCTCTTCGCGGTCTTTCGCTCTCGACCGTCGCCCTTTTACCTCATGGACGAGGTGGAGGCCGCGTTGGACGACGTCAACTTGCAGCGGTTTCTTAGCCTCGTCGATGAGTTCCGTGTCGAGGCCCAACTGCTCATCGTCACGCACCAAAAGCGCACCATGGAGGCCGCCGACGTCCTCTACGGCGTCACGATGGTGCCGGGCGCCTCGTCCAAGGTGGTCAGTCAGCGCGTGAATCGCGACCTCGAAGTCGAAACGGCGTGATCTTCTTCGTCATCGCTCTGGCGGCGGTGGTTGTTGTAGGGATCGCCATTTTCATTGCCCGCAGGCGGCGTCGTGTGATACGAACGCCGCTTGGAAGGTCGCGCGCGGCGATGCCCGACATCCTGGTTCGCGACACGTCGTCGATTCCTTCGCTCGTCGACGGGGTGACGTTGAGCCAGCGGCTGAGTTCCTCGAGGGGCGTCTTTGAACGGGTGCGCTCGCTCTCGGGCACCGGTGATCTCACGCGCGACCAATTGGACGTGGTGGAAGAAGTGTTGCTCCGCAGTGACGTGGGCGTGGCGACGACGGCGTCGGTGCTCGAAGAACTAAGGGCGAACGGCGCGCCCGAGGGCGTCGCCCCCGCGCTCCGTACGATTCTGTTGGACGGGTTACGGGCGGACCGTACGACCACGACCACGGCCGACCCCGGACGGGTGCCGGTGTGGCTGTTCGTGGGCGTGAACGGCGTCGGAAAGACCACCACGATCGGCAAACTCGCCCAGCGTCACCACGACGAAGGCCGTTCGGTCATGCTCGCCGCGGGCGACACCTTTCGCGCGGCCGCGGCCGATCAACTCGAGCAGTGGGCGACGCGCACCGGCGCCGATATCGTTCGCGCGAACGAGGGCGCCGACCCAGGGTCAGTGGTGCACGACGCCATCGGCCGAGCCAGCGCGCGTGGCACTGATCTCGTCCTCGCCGACACCGCGGGTCGACGCGCGAATAGCTCCAACTTGCTCGACGAACTCGCCAAGGTCCGTCGTGTGGCCGACCGAGCGCCAGGCCAAGTCGTCGAAACGCTCTTGGTCCTCGACGCTACGACGGGACAAAACGCGCTCAGCCAAGCGCGTGAGTTCTTAGCGGCGTCGGGGGTAACGGGAATCGTGCTGACCAAACTTGACGGCACCGCACGAGGGGGCATCGTGATCGCGATCGAACGCGATCTCGCCATTCCGGTCAAGTTCATTGGCGTGGGTGAGGGAGTGGGTGACCTCATTCTCTTTGAACCAGCGGTGTTCGTGGACTCGCTGCTCGGAGCTTGACGCTAGCCTTCGAGCATCATGTTTGACGCCCTCAGCGAACGTTTCGAACGGCTGAGCGCCACATTGCGCTCGCGCGGGCGCCTCAGTGACGCCGACCTCGACGAGGCCCTGGGCGACGTGCGCCAGGCGCTACTTGAAGCGGACGTCGAATTAGGAGTCGTTCGGGCCTTTCTCGACGCGGTGCGCGAGCGCCTGAGCGGTGAAGAACTGAACCAGAGCCTCTCGCCGGGTCAACAGGTCATCAAGGCGGTGCACGAACAGCTGGTCGAAGTTCTCGGCGCGACACCGCTGAAGGTCAACTACGCCCCCAAGCCCCCCACGGTGGTGCTGCTCGCCGGTCTCCAGGGGGCTGGCAAGACCACGGCCGCGGCGAAGCTCGCGGCCTGGTTCAAACAGCAAGGCCGTCAGCCCTACCTGATCGCCGCCGACCTCCAGCGCCCCGCGGCTGTCGAGCAGTTACGCCTGCTCGCTCAACAAGTGGGCGTTGACGTGTACTCCGAATCCTCAACGCCCCTCGACGTCGCGCGCAAGGGCCTCGCCGAGGCAAAGCGATTGGGCCGTGACGTCGTGATCATCGACACCGCGGGACGTCTCGCGATCGACCGAGCATTGATGGAAGAGGTCCGCTCGATCGCCAAGGTCACCTCGCCCGACTACACCTTCTTGGTGATCGACGCGGTCACCGGACAAGACGCCGTGCACACCGCGAGAAATTTCCACGACGCGCTCGAGCTCTCGGGGCTGATCGTGACCAAGCTCGACTACGACTCGCGCGGCGGCGCGGTGCTGTCGGCGCGCGGCGTCGTTGGTCGTCCGGTCGTCTTCGCCTCGACCGGCGAGCGGATCGCTGACTTCGATCTCTTCTACCCCGAGCGGATGGCGTCACGCATCCTTGGCATGGGCGATGTGCTCACCTTGATCGAGCAGGCCGAGCGCACGATGGACCCCGACGTGGTCGCCGAGTCCGCCGGACGCATGATGAGCGGCACGTTCACCCTGGACGATTTTCTCGCTCAACTCGGTCAAGTGCGCAAGATGGGTTCACTGGGCGGACTGATGAAGCTAATGCCCGGGGTGAGTAAGGAGATGCGCACGGCCGCGAACAACGTCGACGACGGCGAACTCAATCGGGTCGAGGCGATTGTTCGTTCCATGACGCCTACGGAACGCCGCACTCCCAACATCATCGACGGTTCGAGGCGCACGCGCATCGCCAAAGGATCGGCCACCACTGTCAGTGCGGTGAACCATCTGCTCAAGCAGTTCGGCGAAATGCGAAAGATGATGCGCCAGATGGGCAGCGGTTCGATGCCTTCATTGCCCGGCGGCTTGGGACGTATGGCGGGTATCGCGTCGCGCGCTGAAGCGCGGAGCGAGGGATTGCCGAAGGGATTTGAAGCGTTGGGCGCAGGAATGGCGAGCGCCGCGGCGACGGCGCGCGGAGGCGGTGGAAAGAACAAGAAGAAAAAAGGCGGCAGAGTCACCCCTCCCAAACAACGCTAAACTTGGACGCTCGGGTAGTTCGCCCAGTTCCGACTCGGAACAAAAAAGTTCGAAGGGAATTACGTCGTGGCTGTAAAACTACGTTTGGTGCGCATGGGTAAGAAGAAGCAGCCCACCTATCGCGTCGTGGCCGCCGAGAGTCGCCGCGCCCGCTCGGGGGCCTTTCTCGAGATCGTGGGCACGTACCAGCCTCGAGGTATCTCGACGGCTGAGCCCGAAATGGTCTTGAAGATTGACAACGACAAGGTGGTGCACTGGTTGCGCGAGGGCGCCCAGCCCACTGAGCGCGTGGCCAAGTTGCTCAAGGTCAGCGGCGCGCTTGAGGCATTCGAAGCTTCCAAGGTCGCTCCGTGAGTGACGTCTCCGACGAGTACGAAGCCGGGGACGTCAACACCATTGACGACGGTGTCGAAGATGATTTTGACGACAACGACGAGGTTGGCAGCGAGGCTGGCAACGAGGCTAGCCGCGATAGTGGCGACACCGAGCGAGCCGCGGCGGCGATCAAGGCGCTGGAGTTCATCGCGAAATCGCTGGCCGAAGACCCCGAGGCCGTCTCGATCGAGGTCAGTGAGCGCCAGGGCAAGGTCATCTTGTCGCTGAGCGTTGGCCCGAGCGACATGGGTCGGGTCATTGGACGGCGTGGGCGCACCGCGCAAGCAATTCGTGCGCTGGTGGGCGCCGCGGGAGCACGCGACGGCGTCATCACCTCGGTGGACATCGTCGACTAGCCGTGACCAACGAGCGTGCCACGCTCGAAGTTGGGCGCATCGTGAAGGCCCACGGTCTCCGTGGTCAGGTGCAAGTGGACCTCTGGAGTGACCGCGTCGAACGTCTCGCCCCCGGCGTGACCCTAACTAGTGAGCGCGGGCCCCTGGTCGTCACCTACGCAGCGGCGCACCAGGCTCGTTTTATCGTGAGTTTTGATCGAATCAACTCCCGTGAAGAGGCCGATCGGTGGCGTGGCGTCGTGTTGTCGGCGCCGCGTATCCACGACGAGAGCGTGATCTGGATCGATCAGCTCTACGGCGCCCAAGTGGTGGACCGCCAGGGCGTGTTGCGCGGTGTCGTGGTCGACGTCGAGGCGAACCCCGCGAGTGATCTCATGGTGCTCGACTCGGGTGCGCTCGTGCCACTGACCTTCGTCGTGACGCTGGAGGCTAATTCGCGAGTCGAGATCGACGCGCCCGAGGGACTCTTCGAATGACGTTGCGCGTGGACGTGTTGACCCTGTTTCCCGAGGCGGTGGCGAACTACGCCGCGACGTCGGTGCTCGGTCGAGCGGCGCAGCGCAACGTGTGGACGTTGCACCTTCACGACTTTCGCGACGCCACGTCTGATATTCATCGCAGCGTTGACGACACGCCCTTTGGCGGGGGCGCGGGGATGGTGTTGCGCGCCGAACCCATACTGGCGAGCATTGAGTCGAGCCCGGATCTCGCGAGGCCGGTGATCGCCCTCACCCCCTCGGGTCGGGTGTTCAACCACGCCGTGGCCCGCGAACTCAGCGAACTCTCGGGCTTCACATTGCTCTGTGGGCGCTACGAGGGGTTTGACCAGCGAGTGCTGGATCTCGTGGTCGACGACGAGATCTCGCTCGGGGACTTCGTGCTCTCGGGCGGGGAGTTGGCTGCGTTGTGCGTCATTGAATCGGTCGTGCGCTTGCTGCCGGGCGCTCTGGGCAACGACGAGTCGAGCGTGGAGGAGTCCTTTGGCGCGGGACTGCTCGAGTACCCCCAGTACACCAAGCCGGCCGAGGTACGTGGACGGCGCGTGCCAGAGGTCTTGCTGTCGGGTGATCACGCCAAGATTGATCGTTGGCGTCGCGCCGAGGCGTTGCGTCGAACCTTGGAGCGACGTCCGGATCTAATGGCGCGTCGCGGGGGACTGAGCGACGAGGACGTGGCGATATTGGCAGAATTCCCACCGTTGGATGGCGACGAGCGAAGCGGCTAAACTTCTAAAGCCTGTGATCCGAAAGGGACCGCTCTCATGAACCCGACCGACCTCGTCGACCGCGATTCGCTTCGCGACGACATACCCGCCTTTCGTCCCGGCGACACCCTCAAGGTGCACGTGCGCGTCGTCGAAGGCACCCGTCAGCGCGTGCAGGTCTTTCAGGGCATCGTCATTCGCCGTCAAGGTTCGGGTTTGCAAGAGACGTTCACCGTGCGCAAGATCAGTTTCGGGGTTGGCGTCGAGCGAACGTTTCCGGTGCACACCCCCACCATCGCCAAGATCGAAGTCGAGTCGTACGGCGACGTACGTCGCGCCAAGCTCTACTACCTGCGTGATCTGCGTGGCAAGGCCGCCAAGATCAAGGAACTGCGCGTCACCGAGCGCGCGTAGTCGCTGGTGAGTGAGGAAGAACTCGACGAGTACGAGTCGACCCTCGAACTCGCCCTAGTCCAGGAGTACAAAGCGGTTGTAGGAATGTTCGACTTCGCCGTCGAGACCGACCGTCGCTTCTATCTCGCCAACGACGTGGCCGTGGACGTTCGATCGAACACGGCGCCGACCTTGCTCGAAGTGACGCTGCACGACGCCTGGGTCTGGGACATGTACCGGTCCGCTCGGTTCGTGCCCTCGGTGCGTATTCTCACGTTTCGCGACGTCAACATCGAGCGACTTCCCAAAGAAGATCTCCAGCCCTGACGATGGAGTTGGTTCGCCTCGTCGCGTTCACGGCCGAGTTGGACGCCGTGGTCCAACTCGCCAACGAGCGCGCAGTCGTGTTTCGTTGCGCCAACGCCGACACCGTCGTGGTCGCGGCCTCAATGAGTGGTCGTCTCACCAATTCTCTCGGTGTCTGGTTAGAGGTCAATGAGGAGTACCGAGCCCAGCTCGCGGCCCGAGACGTCGCTACCTTGGCAGCGGTCGTCCCACTGGGCCACGTCGTGATCGCCGCGAGTTCGTTGTCGGAGGAGCACGCCGACGTGGTTCGAGCTCTGCTCACCAACGATGAGGTCAACTTCACCAATGCCGTGGTGTCGCTCGTGGGTGCTTTCAACCGCCCAGCGCCGCCGTCGCCGGTCACTGTGTGGAGTTACGACGGGCAACATCTCGTCAGTGGCGACCAGGTGCTTTCGCCCGCGCGTGTCGAGACCAGCGACGCCGGTGAGTTGACCTACTTCACCTGAGCTACGCCGGCTGGGTGGAGATGTGGTCGGGACGAATTTTCACGTTCACGCGAATTTCCCCTTCGCGACGCGAGGGAAACGTATCAACGTCGAGATACTTTTTCGCGAAGCGGTCGATTACCTCGTCCGCCCCTTCCGTGGTAAACACAACGACTGTGCCGCGAACGGCAATACAGACGTAGGGGTCGTCGGGATCGGTCAAGGAGACCGCGACGCGCGAGTCGGCGGCGAGGTTGCGCGCCTTGGCTCGACCGAGGGCGGTGTTGATCACGATGTACTCTCCGTCGAGTTCGACCCATACTGGCGTGACGTTGGGCGCGCCGTCCGCGTCGAGGCTCGCGACGTGGGCCAGCACCTTCTTGGCGAAGATGGCTCTGGAAGCGGGGCTGAAGGTATCGGTCACGGTACTCCTGACATTGAATCGAGATGGGGCTACTAGTTTTACTGTAATGAACGTTGGTGCGCACGTCCGCGGCGGTGGCAAGCTCATCCCCTCACTCGAGGCTGGCGTGGAGATCGGCGCCACCTCAATCCAGGTCTTCACCCAAAGTCCCAGAATGTGGAAACCCTCGCAGTACGCGCCCGAGGTCTTGGCCGCCTACCGAGTAGCGCAAGCGACGCACCCGACGATCACCGACACCTTTTGTCACGCGACGTATCTGATCAACCTGGCGTCAGCCAACCTCGAACTCTACGAAAAGTCCGTGGCGTGTCTCACCCACAACCTTTCGGTGGCCCGAGGTATGGGGTCCTCGGGACTGGTGTTGCACGTGGGCTCACATATGGGAGCCGGTTTTGATCAGGTCGTTCGTCAAATCGCGGACGCGTTCGAGCGCGCACTCGAAGAAGCAGATCCGGCGCCCGAAGGCGTCGCCGACTGTCCGATTCTCAT
>PLBM01000063.1 GCA_003134515.1 Acidimicrobiaceae bacterium
AACTACGGCGCGGCCAAGGCCGGCATCGCCGCACTCACCGTCATCGCCGCCAAAGAGCTCGGCCGTTACGGCGTCACCGTCAACGCCCTCGCCCCCGGGGCCCGCACGCGTATGACCGAGAACTTACAGCGCCTTCGCGCCGCAACCCCGGGCGCCGACGAGTTCGACGCTCGCTCCCCCGACAACGTGGCGCCGCTCGTGGCGTGGCTGGCCAGTGTCGAGTCGGCCAGCATCACCGGGCGGGTCTTTAACGTCGCGGGCGGTCGGCTCAGTATCGCCGAGGGCTGGCACGCCGGGCCCGTCGTCGACAAAGGCGACCGCTGGGAGCCCGCCGAACTTGGTCCCGTGGTGCTGGACCTGGTGTCCAAAGCGCCGCCGAATGCGGAGATGAGCGGATTGATCCCTTGGCCGGAAAAGACTGACTAAGCGGTGATCGACCGACCGACACGGGCCGGTCGAGCAAAGTGAGAAGAGAGGATGAGATGACGGCATCGCGGTTCCCAATCGAGGCGGGACACATCATGATGTTCGCTCGGGCCATCGGCGACTTCAATCCCGTGTATCGAGACGTGGACGAAGCGCGCGCGTCAGAGGTCGGCGGCATCATCGCGCCGCCCACCTTCGTCCAAGCCAGCGCCCAGTACGATCCCGACTACCCACTGCGACCCCAACCCGGGGTGTCCTGGTTTGGCTCCGGGGCAACCCCAACCGGTCGAGTGTCCGATGCCGAAGCGGCCACGACCACGCCGGGATCGAGCAGTGAACGAAGCGGGGGAACTGGCTTACACGCCGAGCAACATTATGAGTATCACCGCCCGGTCCGCGCCGGGGAAGTTCTCACCCTCACGGTCCTTCCCGGCAAGTCGTGGGAGAAACAGGGCCGTCGAGGTGGACTGCTGCACTTTCGCGAAACGATCATCGAGTATCGCGGCGAGGACGGCGAACTCTGCGTCACTGCTCGCGGTGTCGGCGTACGCACCGAACAAACGGTGAAGGACTGATCGTGTCGCTACGCGCCTCCAACCTCAGCGTGGGCGTCAGCCACAGCGCGGTGGTCGTTGAGAACCTGACCCGTACCCAGATTGTCCAGTACGCCGGCGCGTCGGGAGATTACAACCCCCTGCACAGCGACGAAGTATTCGCCACCCAAGTCGCGGGCTATCCGAGTGTCTTCGCCCACGGAATGTTGACGATGGGCATGACCGGCAGGATGCTCACCGATTACGTCGGTGACGCTCGACTAACTCATTTCGGTGGAAGGTTCACCTCCCAGGTCTGGCCCGGCGATACGTTGACCGCCACCGCGACGGTCACGGCGCTCAGAAAAGATGATGGCGTGTCCGTGGCGGACTTCGACGTGGTAACCCAGAATCAAAACGGCGTCGCCGTCTTCCAGGGAACGGCGACGGGCCGCCTCGACTAGCTCGTTAGGTCAACGACAGAAGTGTGGCGAGCTGGACTGTCAAGACCTCATCGTTGCCCTCAATAGCGATCAGTTTCGTTCGAGTGCGTGCGCCGCGCACGCACTGCACGGCTCCAGGGCGAACGCCAAAGACGTGGGCGAGCACGGCGCACACCTCTTTCGTGGCGGCGCCATCAATGGCTTGGCTCTGCACGCGCACCTGGAGCGCGCCGTTGTAGTCACCACCAACGCGGCTCGTCGGCGAGCCAGGATGAACGCGAACGCTGAAACGGATCACGACCAAAGAGTCCCTGGCTCGAGAGGTCTAGGGCGCAACCGCATTGAACCGTTCTAGCAATGAAAAGTGACGTGCCATAATGGCCCTTCATGAGTGAGTCCACGGGTCACGGCGGACAACGGCCGGATGAAGACTTTGATACGAGTCTCTTCGGCGAAGGCCATCCAGCGGGCTTGCCGGTATTCGAGACAAAAGTTAAGGCGCACCTGCGCAATCGCCGCAAGGTCAATAGTCCCTCGCAGTTGTTGACCCTCCAAGAATTAGTGAAGTTCAAGGCGAGTCATGGACGCTGGCGCATTGCCAAGGATCTCGTGGGACTGGTGCGACGGGGGCACGCCGGCGAAAGCGATGAGTCGTACTTTGACAAATTGCGCCGCGAGACCGGGCGAGGCAAGACTGAGTCTTCGACCTACGGACTCGCGAACGTCGCCGGTCGTCCAGTGGTGCTCTACGCGATGAACTGGGACTTCTTCGCCGGTTCGCTCGGCGTCGTCTCAGGTGAGAAATTTCAGGCCGCCGCCGATCTGGCCATCAGCAAGAAACTCCCCTTCGTCAGCGTCTACGCCTCGAGCGGCGTGCGCCAGCACGAGAACTTCGCCGGGCTCACGCAGATGACCCGCATGGTCGAAGCGATTCGTCACTACAAGGAAAAGGTCGCACTGCCCCAGGTCGCGATACTGCTCGGCAACGTGTGGGGCGGGGTCTCGGCCAGCGCGGTATCCAACGCGGACTTGATCCTGGCCACCTCGGGCACGAATTTCGGTTTCGCCGGTCCCAACGTCATCGAGGCATTCGAAGGTTTGGCGGTCCCCATCGACTCCCAGAGCGCCGAGGCGAATCTCCTGGACCGCAATATCGACGTGGTTCTCTTCGACGTCGCTGAACTCGTGTGGTATCTCGGCGAGATTCTTTCTTCGACGAACGTGCCCGATCGGCGTCATCAGCTATCCGCCGAGACGTTGCCGATGATCCGCAACGTGAGCGTCGCCGATCAGCGGCGTGTCTTCAATTTCGGGCCGGTCGGCATTCGCGGACCCCGCTTCGATGAATCCAAGGGGTCGGTGCAACGCCTGCCGGCGCCCGCGCGACTAGCTCGAGCGAGCGATGCGTCCGACGCCCTGGTCGAGCAGTACCAGGACTTAATGACCGACGCCAACCGCGTCGACCTGGAATTTATTCTGCAGTACGGCTTCAACGACGCTGTTGCGGTCTACAACTACGTGCAGGAGGTCGGCTACAAGCGCTACCCCGCCATCGTCGGCGCCTTCGCCAAGATCGGGGCGCAGCCGTTCGTCATTGTGGGGACCCAGCCCTCGTACCAGCTCATCGGCGAAACGGTCATCAAACGCCCCTCGAATCCCGCACCCGAAGACTTTGCGTTCATGGAGCGAATGCTGGAGATGGGCGAACGACTTGGCTTGCCCGCGCTCTTCGTGACCGACACCCTGGGCGCCAAGCCGACCTTGGAAAGCGAGCGTCGGGGCCAGTCGCGAGCGATCGCGCGCTCGATTCTGAAGGGCATCGACTACTCCGAACCGGTGATCTCACTGGTCGCGGGGGCCCTGGGCAGCGGCGGTGGATTAGCGACGACCCCAATGGCCGACCACGTGATCATGTTGGAAAAGGCCATGGCCTACGTCGCGGAGCCCCGCTCAGCCGCCTCGATCCTCTACAAGACACCGGACCCCTCGCACGACCAGATCCGAACCACCTTAGAGACCATGCGTTCGACCGCTCAGGATCAGCTCGATCTCGGTCTCATCGACGAGGTGATCCCCGAGGACGACAATCCTTTCGTGACCGTGGAGCGCGTGCACGCGGCAATCCTTCGCACGTACGTCGAGCTCGCGCAACTCTCCGAGAAGCGCCTGCGGAGCCGTCGCCAGGAGAGGATCCGCGGACTTCGGGCCTTCGAGATCATTCAAGAGTGAGAGATCACGGATCGTTGGGCGTCCGCAATTTCGGACACCGTGCGACCACCAAATTCAATCCCACGCATAACTAAGGTGACACCATGGGGTTCAAAGAAACTGACGGCGCGAGAGAAGAGACGGACAACGATCAACAAGATCGGTTCTGGAATGGCCCCACCGGCCAGTTCTGGGTCACGTCCCAAGAGGAAACCGAGCGCCACACCGGACCTTTTGGTGACGTCGCGCTCCAAGCGGCAGCCGCGGAGCCCGGCGAGAGAGCGCTCGATGTCGGCTGCGGATGCGGTACGACCAGCCTCGCACTAGCAAGATCGGTGGGCGCGACGGGCGAAGTAGTCGGCGTCGATCTCAGCAGCATCATGTTGCAACGAGCAATGGAATCGGCAGCGGTCGCGAAGTTGACCAATGTTGTCTTTCGTCGGCTCGATGCTCAGACCGCACCACTCGGTTCCGACGTGTTCGACCTCGTCTTCTCTCGGTTCGGCGTTATGTTCTTCGCCGATCCCACGGCAGCGTTCACCAACATGCGCGCCGCATTGCGTCCCGGTGGTCGACTGGCGTTCGTATGCTGGCAAGTACCGTCCGAGAACCCGTGGATGGCGGTACCGAATCGCGCCGCCATGCAGTTCTTTGGCCTGGAGCCGCCACCGCACGACGCGCCCGGCCCCTTCTCCTTAGCCAACCCCGATCGACTCCGGAGCGTCTTGAGCAGCGCTGGGTTCAAGAACATCGAGATCACTCCGGAGATTCGGACCCTTAAGTTGGCTGTCGGACAGAGCATTGACGAATGGGCCAATGACCGACTGCTCATGGGCCTGACCGGTCAAATCTACGCAGACAGTGATTCCAAAGTCCAGCGTCAGGCCCGCCAGCGCCTGGCTGCGTCGGTAGAGCCGTACCACGTGGAAGACGGGCTGGAAATGATCGGTGCCACCTGGACTGTGACGGCGCGCAATTAATCCTCACGTGCCAAGATCGAGACTCGGGCGACCCACCAAACGTTGGCCCTGCCCACACCGGAGTTTTAATGTCATATCGCGCGACGCGAAGAGGAGCTGTGATCGACCAGATCCGAACCACTCTAAAGACGATCGCAGATCGCTTAGCGACGGCGAACCGCCGCGATACAAGCGTGATTCAAATGACTCTAGGTGAAATGTAATGATGCCATATGGTGGGCCCATGCGCAACGGGGGCCGACCGGTAAGCGAAGTGCTCGCCGAATTGGACGAGCGTCAACAACAAGACCCCGATGTTCATGGAGCTCGACTCTTCGGCTTGGTGTACCCCACGGGTCGCGAGGATATCGAAACCCTCATTCGAGGAGTGTACGAACGCTTTCTCTTTTCGAATGCGCTGAACCCTCTCAAGTTCACCGCGCTCGCCACCATCGAGCGAGAGGTTCTCGACGCAGCGTCGCAACTCGTTCATCGAAGAGCCACTGAAGTTCACGCCGGCTCCCTGACGTCGGGCGGCACGGAATCAATCCTGATGTCAATGTTGGTCAATCGAGAACGTGCTCGTGCCAAGGGGATCGAGCGCCCTCAAATTCTGGCCCCCGAATCGGCGCACCCCGCCTACGCCAAGGCGGCCCACTACTTTGACATGGACTACGTGCGGGTGCCGCTCGATGATGGCTACCGCGCCGACGTTAAAGCGGCGCGTTCACTCGTCACCGAACAGACCTGCGTCATCGTGGCCTCAGCGTTCAGCTATCCCCACGGCATCATCGATCCGGTTCCAGAACTCGCGGCCATCGCCCAAGAACATGGCTGTGGCTGTCACGTCGATGCCTGCATTGGCGGCTTTGTGCTTCCCTTCATGGAACAACTGGGCCACGAGGTGCCGCCGTGGGACTTCCGCGTGGAAGGGGTAACGGAAATCTCGATGGACATCCATAAGTATGGCTACGTGCCCAAGGGTGCATCGGTCGTGTTACACCGCGACGATGACTGGCTCTGGCATCAGACCTTTTTTTACGACAAGTGGGGTTCGGGTATTTACGCCACACCCGCTATTGCGGGAGCTCGTAGCGCCGCACCTACGGTGGCGGCGTGGGCCGTAATGGAGTACCTCGGGGGTGATGGCTACCGAGAAATCGTCAGCGAACTCTGCGAGACGAGCGACCGCGTGCGAGCCGGGATTGAAGACATTGAAGGAGTGGAAATTGTGGGCAACCCCATTGGACCACTCATCGCCCTACGAAGCGACCGAGTTGATCTCTACGCGGTGGCTGACGTGATGGACGAGCGAGGCTGGCACCTGAATCGCAATACCGATCCGTACGGTCTCCATCTGATGCTCTCGCCAGCTCACCACCAAATTGTCGATGAACTGCTGGCGGACTTGGCGCACGCGGTGAAGCACCACGGAGTGAGCAAAGGCAAAGAGGCTCGATACTCCTAAGGCCTCGGCGGTGTCGCAGTGACGCGAGAGCGTACATAAGCCGAAGTGGAGGGCGATCGATCCGTCGAAGGACGCGGTCGCGTCGGCGAACTTCTTGCTCTCGCCTAAGCGCCGCACCAGCTCGGCCCGCAACAGGACCGCGCCAAGAGCAATCGCACAGTTGAGACAACCCTCATTTATTGGCAAGTCGATTGTCATACAAAAGGTTTCGATTAGAAGTCTTCAGTGGTTCCAACGAGTCGCACGCGAATCGATGGCACCGCGCTTGGAGGTATCGATCGGGTCCCAAGGCACCGGGATCAAGACCTGGGCAGCCCACCAGACTCGCCTCGCCCCCACGCCGTGTTCAGATTCGACTGCGACTCACGAAGTTCCGTCAACGCGCCGCCGGCCGTGAAGTACCGCTTGCCGGCCACCAACAGCTCTTCCGCCGGGAACTTCGTGATGACCTCGCACCCGGTCGCGGTGACCACCACTTCCTCCTCGATTCGCGCCGCTGACCATCCATCCTTCGCGGGCCAGTAAGTCTCAAGGGCGAAGACCATACCCTCTTCTAAGACCTCGGGGTGCTCGAAGGAGATCATGCGACTGAAAATCGGCCGCTCCCAGATTGAAAGCCCGACCCCGTGACCATACTGAAGCCCGAACGCCGCCTCCTCGTTGGCGAAGCCGAAGTCCTGCGCCGCGGGCCACAGCGCCACGACGTCGGCGGTGGTGATGCCGGGCTTGACCATCGCGATCGCGGTGTCGACTAGTTCGCGGCACTTGGTGTAAGCGTCGCGCTGGGCCACCGACGCGCTGCCGACCGCGAAGGTGCGGTAATAACACGTGCGATACCCGTTGAAGCTGTGCAGGATGTCGAAGAACGCGGGGTCGCCCGGTCGGATGAGCCGGTCGCTGAAGACGTGGGGGTGCGGCGAACACCGCTCGCCCGAGATCGCGTTCACCCCCTCCACGTGCTCGCTGCCGAGGTCGTAGAGGACCTTATTTACCAAGCCCACGCACTCGTTCTCCCTCACCCCGGGGCGAAGGAATGAGTACAGCTCCTCATAGGCGGCGTCGACCATGGACGCCGCTTGCGTGAGCAGGCTGATCTCATCGGCCGTCTTGATGCGCCGCGCCGCGAGAAACACCTGCTGGCCGTCGACCAGACTGATGCCCTCCTTCGCGAACGCCGCGAGGATGGGCATCTCGACGATGTCCACGCCGACCGGCTCGTGCTCGAGTCCGAACTGGCAGAGCACCTCCTTGATCTTTTGGGCAACGGATCCCGCTCGATCCGCGCCGGGCGGGATGGCGCCGCGCAAGGTCGAGATGCCCGCACGCGCGCCCTCGTAGGGCGTCGTCGAGCCGTCGGGGCCAACCTGAACTCCCGAGAGCCACGGGTTGTAGAGCTGGTGGTGGCGAGCCGCGGAGCCGAAGTCCCACACCACCGGCTTGCCGCCGCGAGGAAGTAGAGCAAAACGGATCAGTTTGTCCATGGCCCAGGTGCCGATATGGGTGCCGGTCATGTATCGGATGTTGTGGAAGTCGAAGGTCAGCAACGCGCCTAAGTCCGATCGCTCCAGCTCTGCCTGCAAGCGCGCCAGACGCTCCTCGCGCAGTCGCGGCATGTCGACGCGCGCCTCCCAGTCCACTGCGTTGGTGCCGTACGTGTGCACTCCCATGTTTCCTCCTGGTATTGAGATTTTCGGCTCCGCGCTATCGCCGGCGCAGACGGACCCACGAGTCGAGGCCCACCGCGATGAGCAGGATCAGCCCGAGGACGATCTGTTGGTAGAGCGGGTCGATGCCGAGCAAGTTGAAACCGTTGCCGATCAATGCAATGAAGAGCACGCCGATGCCCGTGCGCCAGACCGATCCCTGGCCACCGGCGATCGAAGTGCCCCCGACCACGATGCCCGCCAGCACCGTGAAGGAGAGGGCGCTGCCGCCACTCGCCGCCTGGGCGCTGAGCAGGCGCGAGATGTCAATGGCGCCGCCCAGTCCGGCCGCGCCGCCGCTCAAGGTGAAGGTCACGACCTTGATCAGATTCACTCGCACCCCGGCCAGACGCGCGGCCTCGGCGTTGCCGCCCGAGGCCACCATGTATCGACCGAACGTCGTACGCGACAACAACAGGCCCAGCACGACGACAAAGAAGAGCGTCATCCACACCGCGCTCGGAATCGTGAGGAACTGCGCGTTGGCGAACCGGTAGAACCCAGAGTTCTGGGAGAGGACGATGAGGTTTCCGCTGGTCACCTTGAGGGCCACGCCGCCAATGACGAACGACATGGCCAGCGTGGTGATCAGCGCATTGATCTTAAAAACCGTGACGATGAGCCCGTTGACGAGTCCCACGACCAACCCGGTCACGATGGCGGCGGCGATGGCGAGCACGGGTGAGTGGTGCGCCGCGATCTCGCCCGCCACCACGGTGGCGAGTCCGTACGTCGCCCCGACCGAGAGGTCAATCCCGCCGGCGACGAGCACCAACGTCCCGGCCGCGGCGATGCAGAGGGTCGCGGCCTGCTGGTCGAGAATGTTGATCAGGTTCGTCGTGTGTAAGAACGGCTGGCTCGTGATCGAGAGGATTACGAAGAGGATGGCGAAGGGGATGAAGATACCGGCCATTCGCCACGACTGCACCAATTTCGAAGCGCCCGCGCGCAGTCCTACCCGCCCGAGGTCGTCCTCGCGCACGTCGCCGTCGTCAGCACTCTGTTTCGTCATCTCGTCTCCTCAGCCGACGATGTTTTCGGCGAAGGCGGCCGCGAGCACGGCTTGCTGGTTCATGTCGTCGCCCGTCAGTTCAGCGCAAATGCGGCCGTGACGCATCACCAGGACACGATGGGCGAGTCCCAGGACCTCTTCGAGCTCCGAAGAGATGACGATGATGCCCATTCCGTCCTGGGCCATCTCCACCAAGAGGTCGTAGATCGCTCGTTTCGAACCCACGTCCACGCCCCGGGTCGGCTCGTCGGCGATCAGTACCGAGGGCGAGCACATCACCGACCGGGCAAAGAGCAGCTTCTGTTGGTTGCCGCCCGAGAGCATCATGACCGGCAACGCCATGCTGGCCGCCTTGACGTTGGTCTTTTCCATGACCTTCGACACCGCGCGGCGCTCGCGGATGGCCGCGATCCACCCGAGTCGGCTCACGAGGTCGAGTCGCGAGAGCGAGACGTTCTCTCTCACCGAACGACCCATGAGCAGGCCCATTTCCTTTCGCGACTCGGGGATGAGCGCGAGACCACGGTGGATCGATCGATGCGGACTGTGTCCGGTGAGCTCGGCATTTTCCAACCGGACGGTCCCCGCGGAGACCTTGGCGTCACGAAAAATAGCTCGAGCGAGTTCTGACCGACCGGCGCCCACCAGCCCAGAGATTCCGAGAATCTCCCCCCGGCGCAGGACCAAGGAGCAGTCCACCACCCCCGGCGCACTCACGTGCTCGACTTCAAGGACGACGGGCGCGGTCGGGTCGGCGGGCGCCTTCACTGGGAACGCGGCGATCAACGACCGTCCGAGCATCCCCTCGATCAGCGACTCCTCGGTGGCACTTTTAGCGTCGATGGTGCGGACCAGGCGACCGTCGCGCAGGGTCGTGATTCGATCCGAGAGCGACAGCACCTCGGAGAGAAAGTGAGATATCAGCACCACCGCGCTGCCACGACGAGTCAGTGAGCGGATGGTTTCGTGCAGCGCGGTCGTCTCGTCACTCGAAAGGGCCGCCGTCGGCTCGTCCATCACCACGATCGACGCGTTGCGCGACAGCGCGCGCATGATATCCACTTTCTGCTTATCGGCGGTTGAGAGATTCCCGGCGAGGACGTCGGGCGAGAGATCGAAGCCCACGTGACGCGCCAACGCACGAAACCGGCGCCGAGCTTCTCGCCGATGGACAAAGCCCATCGTGGCAGCTTCCGAGCCGAGGTAGACGTTCTCGGCCACGGTGAGACCGGGGACGATGGCGGTCTCCTGGGCGATGGTCACGATGCCGTTCGCCAGCGCTTCGCGCGGGGAGCGCAGCACGAGCGTTCGCGCGCCGAGAGTGAGCGTCCCCTCGTCGCGCTCGATCACGCCCGAGATGATTTTGCCCAACGTCGACTTGCCCGCGCCGTTCTCGCCGATCAGCGCGTGGACCCTGCCCGCTTCGATGGTGAGCGAAACATCGCTCAAGGCAGGGACCCCACCGAACCGCTTGGACACCCCGGCGACGATTAAATCGTCACCAGTGGCGCCAGCGCTTCGGTGGGGATGCTCTTCAGACGTCCCTGCCGACATGTTGAGTCAGAACCAACTTCTCAAAATGGGGATTCTTGCGTTCCTCACCTCGCGGGGATCAACCTGGCCACTCAGCGGTGAACTTACTGACGTTGGACAGGGTGAGTACGCCGTGGTTCGGTAGAGCCGCCACTGGATTCTGAGAACCGGACTTCTTGCCAGTCTTCACGGCCTTTACGAGCGCGATCATGCCCAACTGGCCCTCCGACGCCGGCGCCTGGGCCACGTCAGCGAACCACGCGCCGCTCTTGATGGCCGTGAGGCCAGCCGCGCTCGCTCCGTAACACACCAGCTTGACGGTGGTGTTCTTGGCCGCGGTCAAGGCCGACTGGGCCCCCTCGCAGTTCTGGTCGGATCCGACGATCACGTTGATCCCGGAGTGGGCGACCAGCATGTCCTGCGCATCGGTCAACGACGCCGAGATCGTGTACAGGCCATCGGCTTCGGCGACGATCGAGTCATTGGAGTACGTGGCGAGTTGCGTCTTGAAGGCCGCAGTGACGGCCGCGTCCGGTTCGTAACCCTGGAAGTTATGGATCAGGCCGATCTGACACGGACTGGCCCCGGCGCAGGCTTTATTGGCCAGCGTCGCCAACTGCGTACCGATCTTCGACGGGAAGAACACGACGTTGCCCGAAAGTCCCGCCACTTGGATC
Organism: Acidimicrobiaceae bacterium; assembly: GCA_003134515.1. Classification (GTDB taxonomy): domain Bacteria; phylum Actinomycetota; class Acidimicrobiia; order Acidimicrobiales; family RAAP-2; genus RAAP-2. The sequence goes on from PLBM01000063.1 coordinate 10,963, forward strand.
TGGTCGGTGGTGTACTTCGTGCCGAGGATCTGGTCGATGTTGACGACTTTGATTCCCTTCTTGATGGCCTTCTTGACCGTTGGGATCAGCGCCGCGCCGTAAATCGGCTGAGTGATGACTCCCTGATACTGACCGGAGTTGATGACGTCTTGGAGCTGCGACACCTGCGTGGTGTACGAGTTACCAGCGTCGAACACGGTCACCTTGACGCCATCGGCCGCCGCCACGGCCTTGGCCGCCGCCAACATCGGGGCGTCGTAACTGTTCGCCAGCGCGTACGAGAGGTACGCCACTTTGTAGGCCTTATGCTTAGTCGCGCCTTGAGCTGCCACCCCAACACCAAACGAGGCGGTGGACAGCAACATGGCCCCCACTGCGACGCCGGTCACCCAACGAGAATTGAATCTCACTTTTGCCCCCTCGAGAAGTCGAGCGCAACTTACGCACGACCGATGAATGTCGCCCTCCGCACTGAACAATCCGCGAACCGGCAGCCAACTCATAGAGGAGCGGCTCCGGCCGCCGACGCCTCACCGAAGAGACATACGACATGCACTCACGGGGACTCTAATGGTGTTCACCAAACCTGTCAAGTGATAGTGAACACTGAGCCGATCTGAACCACGCGGGGAGTACTAATGAGTTCACTTTGCGACTAACGAGCGCAAAGTTAGGACAAAATTCACTGTCCCAGCCACGATGACACCGTGAAGAGAGACTGTACGAGCCATCCGGCAAGCCCCGAACCCGGAGCTATTTCGTATAGGTGTACGGGTTCTCTCGCTTCTGACGTGGTGGCACCTCGGGGTTCATCCCGACGTGCCACGCCTCGCTGCCGAGCTCGCTTTCGAGATACGACACCGTCTCTTCAACGACCGTGCGCGCGCGCTCCAGGTCGACGCCGAGCAAGCGGTGCTCGTGCTTGACGAGGTTGCCGTCAATGACCACCGTGTCCACCTCGGCGCGCTGGGCCTGCATCACGACGTGACCGTACGGGTTGAGGATCGGGAACATCACGGGCGACTGGTCGTTCTTGAGCAACACAAGGTCGGCCCGCTTGCCGACTTCGAGACTCCCGACCTTGCTGTCGAGTCCCAGGGCCACCGCTCCCCCGCGCGTGGCCCAGTGAAGTACCTCCTCGCAACGCAGGTCCAGGTGCGTGACGGTCTCGCCGTCGCGCTTAGCTTCGAAGTGCTGGCGAGAACGGTCCGCCCCGATCGTGGTTCGCATCGCGGTGAACAAGTCGGCGCTCCACCACACGGACGTATCCTGCGAAATCGAGATCGGGATGTCGAACTGACGCAACTTCCACGACGAGGGGTAGCCCTGGCCCGCGCTTTGCTCGCTTTCGGTCGAGACCGAGGCCGAACCGCCCGACGCCGCGATCCGGTGATACGAGTCGTCCGAGAGCGTCGAGGCGTGCACGAAGACCGTGGTCGGCCCCATGCAGTCGTTCTCGTGCATGAGTCGAATGCTGTCGTCGCCGGTCGCGCCCCAGACACCTGAGTGCGTCGTCACCGCGACGCCAAGGTCACGCGCCACCGCAAAGGCGGCGCGCTCGGGGAACTCCGGGTCGCCGGTCACGTCAAAGGCCATCTGGAA
>PLBM01000107.1 GCA_003134515.1 Acidimicrobiaceae bacterium
GCCATAGGTACCGCGTGATCCACGGCGTCGGTGAGTTCGTACGTGGTGTGTGGTTGACGTTCGATGATCGATTTGGCAATCGCTCCGGCGAAACGGGTCTCACCGCTCGTTCTCAACCGATGCGCCAATTCGTGTTGATCAACGTGTTGGAGATACTGTGCGGCCGTCTCGCCTTGGGTGGGATCCATGCGCATGTCTAAAGGCGCGTCCGCTCGAATGGAGAATCCTCGGCTCGGCTCGTCGAGNNGGAGACTCCTAGGTCCATTAAGACGCCCACAATCTCGTCGCTCGCGAGGAAGGTTTCGTGGTCACGAATCACGCCGCTTAAATCAGCAAAGGTGGCCCCGACGACTTGGACACGCTCTCCAAAGACGCGCAATCGTTCCAACGCTTCAGCGCGAGCTTCGGGATCGCGATCAACGCCGAGAACGCGCAGGTGCGCGACTGACTCGAGGATCGCCTGGGCGTGACCACCTCCGCCCAAGGTGGCGTCAACAATCACTCCAGCCGGCAGGTTGGAGTACAACTCGACGATCTCTTTCGCGAGTACGGGTTCATGGAAACTCTCTTGGGCCATCCGCAGCCTTTCAATCGTGACAACGGGCGAGAGGGCGGAGGAGGTGTCTCGCCTCGCTGTCACGATTGCCAGGCTGCGCGTGGTCCGCGGCCGATACTGCTGGAGTGCTCCCTTCACTAGTCACTGCCCTGCTTAAAGATCTCTTCGGCGGCGTTCACCTTCTCGGTGTAGGTCGCGGGATTCCAAAGTTCAACGTGATCGATCGCGCCCACTACTAAGACGTCGCCGGCCAGCTGTCCGTACTCGCGAATCGCGCTCGGCAGAGCGAAGCGGCCCTGCTTGTCAAATTCAACGTCGGATGAGTTCGCCGACCAGTAACGGACCTGTTGACGTTGCGAAGATCCACCCACGCGACTTTGTTGGAGGCGCTCTTCCATCTGACGCGAGAACTCGCCCGGCGTCCATAACGCAACGCATCCTTCGGAGTTCGGGCTTAGGTGACCGCCCCGTTCGAACTCAACTCGGAATTTGGCGGGCAGGATGAGTCGTCCCTTGGCGTCTAGCGTGTGCTGAAACTGACCCACGAACCCGAGCATCGCTGTCCCCTCGTGGGTTCACCACTTTCCCCCACTTCGTGACACATTACACCACTCTTCGCCACCCAGCGCCAATTCAAGGCTCTCCGGCGAGCATTTTGGCGCCTTCGAAACCACCGGGCGCCGGGGTGTCTGCGATGGGGCCACGGCCGACCCCCCGGGGATGCATTACGCGATCAAAAGTGAGCGAAATTGCCAGGGGCCGCTTGTCGAGCGTAGTTGGCCGACTAACTGCTCGGTTTGGCCCATTTGGAGCGGGGCCAGGCCCTGATAATTGAGAACTTCGCTCAGACCTTCGGGTACTGAGACCAAGTACTCAAGGACATCGCTCGTGGGCTGGGCGTGCAAGACCGTCGACAGCAAGACGCCCTCGCGGACCCTCCACTGGGTGAGACCGATGGTTTTCCTATCTCCGAGAAAAACCTCACCGGGACCCCGCCCCGCGAAACAGACCACCCGAAAAGACGGATCGCCCTCCAAGGACCCTTCGTGCACTGATATGGACTCGCTGGTGTAGTGACGAAGCTCGCTGGCCCACCACTTACCGGCTCGGATCGAACTGACGTGGACGTCGGCGGACCATCGTAGGTCGTTCTGGGGTATCCACCAGTCGATCCACAGGTCATCGGGTCGAAGTAAGACGAGACCCCCGCCTCCTCGACGACGTCGAAACGACGTGCCCTCAAGCTTGGATGCGTCCACGACGCTTGGCGACTGATTGCCGCCTAGGACGAGCGTCGGCCCCGTCACGTGCGCCACGATCATCGTCGCCTCGATTTCGCGGCGAAGGGTGTCGTAGTCGATAAGTTCTTCGAGCGCCTCGCTCACGACGCGCGAGGAAGATACGGCGCCCAGAGTGGATCGGGATCGGGCACGTGTCGCCATCGCCACCACGGTCCGTCTGGCACTCGAGGTTGGAAGTGCATTCGCCAACCGATCTCCTCGACCAAGCGATCGCCCTTTTGCATATTGTGACGGCGGCAGGCCGCCACCACATTGGTCCATTCGTGGCGTCCGCCCCGTGAGCGCGGAACGACGTGATCAATGGTGTCGGCGTGCTCCAAGCAGTACGCGCAGCGATAGCTGTCTCGCAACAGCAGTGACCGACGAGTCAATGGCGGCGTTCGAATTTTGGAGGGAAGCTTGACCATTTCGTGCAGGCGCACGATTGCGGGTATCTCCACCACAAGGCTCGCCGAGCGACAGACCTCAGGCTCTTCGGGCATGGCGATGGGTTCCGCCCGGCCCGCCAACATCAGCACCACAGCCCGACGGTGTGAGACCAACTGCAGTGGCTCAAAGGTGGCGTTGAGCAGAAGCACGCGACTCACGAGAGGAACCTATCGTCCCACTCGTTGGAGCCGTGACCACTTCGCGAAACTCACCACGTCGTCCACGCTCAGGGATCGATTCATTGATCCGTTCGCGGTCACCCGTCGAAAGTTCCAGTACGCGCGGTCGGGCAACGGAAGAAACGGTGCGCGTCGCCACCACTGAGTGGCGCGAAGACGCCAGGCCGCACCAACAATCATCGGGGCCTGCGTCGGATGAAGTAAAAGATGGCGAGCGAGTCGCTTTAGGTCAATCCCCCTCACGTCGCACCTCGCCAACCCACTAACGCGGCCCCAAGTAGCGGACCGTCGGCACCAAGTTGGGAGCGGCGAATTTCCACGTCGTGCGAGTACGGCATCATCGTCGTCGCGCGCGCCGATTTGTTCGCCTCAGCAAAGAATTCGTCACCATAGCCCAGCGCCACCGATCCGGCCACGAAGCATTGGCGAAAGTCCAGTACCGAACTCAACATGCCGACCGCTCGACCAACCAGTTCGCCCGTACGTAACCGAGTGGCCTGATCGGCCTGATCGGGTGGTTGTCCGGTGCGTGCTTCAATAGCCCAACCCGACGCTTCAGCTTCGAGACACCCATAGGCGCCACAAGAGCACAGGGCGCCGTTGGTCACCACGTTGAGGTGACCAACGTGGCCCGCATTGCCCGAGTCGCCGTCGAGCAGACGCCCGTTCAACACGAGTCCGCCGCCCACACCGGTGGAGACCACCATCGACAGATACGACGTCACGTCACGCGCGGCGCCAAAGACGCCTTCGGCTAGGGCTAGGGCGCGCGCGTCACCGTCCACGTACACCTCGGTGTTGAGTGCGTCGCGCAACGATTCGCGCAAGGGAAATCCCCGCCATTGAGTTATGTTGAGCGGCGACACCGTGTTTCCGCCGCGCGTCATCGGTCCGGCACAGCCCACGCCGATCAACGCGATGGGTTCATCGCCTCTCACCCGTCGGGCCAGATCCACCAGTGCGTCAAACAGATCGGACCTGTGCGAGGCGACATCCAGGCGACTTCGACGCGATATGGTCCCTTCGCTCGCCACGATGGCGGCTTCAACCTTGGTGGCTCCGATGTCGAGCGCTAGGCACGGAGACGCGCGTCGCGCGCCTCCGACGGCGATCATTCGCTCTTATGGCGATGACGCGACAACCAGTCGCGGAGCGAACTGGTTCGAGGACCATAGTTCGCTTGGGCGTCGTCGCCCTGGCCGGAACTGGTGATGTCCCGCCACGACGCACGCCCCAATTTGCGAGCGTTTCGCTCAACGACAACTGCGGAGATGAACATTAAGGCCACGCCCACCAGCCCCAGGGGGACCGAGTGCGAAAAGAACAGGACCAAGATGGCCAATCCGACAAGAAAGCCCACAACGCCCCATCGAACGCGACGTCCACTGTGGGAGTAAATATTGGTCTCGCGGACATTCTTGGCGAAACGGGGATCCTGCTTGGAGAGCGAATCTTCCAACTCGGCCAGGATTTTCTGCTCGTGCTCTGACAGAGGCATCGCGTCTCCTTCNNCCGTTCGCACGTCGCGCTGGGCATTTCCGTCAACTAGAAAGCAGAAAATCCCAAAGAGGTTCGTGGCGCGCCCAACACTGCACGTGGCGACGATCTGCACCGGCGATACCTGCCGTTCGCCTATTGCCGAGGTCGTCCTCAAACACTTCGTGGCCACCGATCCTCTCCTTAAAGTTCACGTCGTGGTCACCAGCGCCGGTACGGCCCGCTGGCACTTCTGCAGCCCGATGGACCCGCGAGCACGCGCCGCGCTCGACCGTTCTGGCCTGATGCTGCCGGGTACGAGTGCCACCTCCGCCAGTGCCGCTTACAGCGCGTTGCAATCTCAGCGCAGCGCGCCGTGTTCTACGTTCATCCT